>DASVTZ010000248.1 GCA_036387335.1 Longimicrobium sp. | reverse complement strand
AGGTGACGCGCGCACTCACGCACTAACGCACTAACGCACTCACGCACCAAGCTGTCCACGCCGGCGACCGAACCACTCTCCCCACCCCTGCAGGAGCACGATCACCATGAAGCACCTCAACTTGGCGGCGCTGGCGCTGCTCACGGCGGCCGCGGCGTGCGGTCCGCGGATGCAGCCGGTGCGGCCCATCCAGGCGAACGGCGCCATCGTTCCTTCGCATGCGGACGAGACGGTGGAGCGGGCGCGCGCCGAGGGCGAGTCCGAGCGCGTGCGGCTGGCCGGGGAGCGCAACCGCAACGAGGCAGCCGCGCTGGCGTCGTGCGCCGGCGCCACCTGCGAGGCCATCGCCCGCGGCGAGCTGGCGCTGGGGATGACGCAGGCGCAGGTGCTGGCCGCCACCCGCAGCGGCGCCGCCGCCTGGGAGACGCGCGGCGACGGGCGCACCACCACGCTTGTCGCCCGCGACGAAGCGCACCTTCCCGCGGACCGCGTGGCGCCGGTGGCGTACGTGACGATGGAAGAGGGACGCGTTCGCTCCATCGCCTACCAGGAGCCCGAGGGCGTGCGGCTGGTGGCCAATGCCGGCGACGCGTCGCAGGCCGGGCGCTCGCGTGCGCGCGCCGCCGCGCTCCTTCGCGAAGGCGACGACTTCGCGGCGCGCGGCGACTTCCGCGCGGCGCTGGACCGCTACGACCGCGCCGACGTGATCGACGCCGGCAACCCGGAGACGACGCTCCGCATCGCGCGGGCGCTTGACAAGCAGCTGCGGCCCTACGAGGCCACCATCCGCTACCAGCTCTTCCTCCACCAGCTGGAGCTGGAGAAGATCCGCGCGCATGGCGACGCCTACGCGCACCTGTACCAGGCGGCCATCGTGGCGCAGCAGCGCATCATCGTCCTGCAGCGCGGCGGACGATGAGACCCGTCCCCGCCGCCCTGCGCGCGATCGCCGCCGCCCTCGTGGCGGCGGCGGTCGCCGGGTGCGCCGGTGGGGCGCGTTACCCCGCCCGTCCCGCCCCCGAGGCGCTCCCCGCCAACTCCCCGCTCCTCAGCTCCACGCTTGGCGAGACGGATGCCTGGCTTCGCCACTACCTGATGGAGGGGCGCGCCGACTCCGCGCTCCAGATGCTGCAGGAGCGCAGCAGGGTCGCCCCGCGCGACGAGCTCCTCCGCCACCTGCAGCTCGGCGTCGTTCTGCACCACGCGGGCAAGTGGGAGGAGAGCAACGCCGCCTTCCAGTGGGCCGAGGAAGAGGCGGAGCGGCGCTTCACCCGCTCCGTCACGCGGCAGGCGGCGATGGTGCTGGTGAACGACGCCGTCGCGGCGTACACCCCGCCCCCCGCCGAGATGGCGATGATCCCCTACTACCGAATGCTGAACTACCTGGCGCTCGGTGGCGGTGAAGGGACGCTGGTGGAGGCGCGCAAGGCCAACGCATACCTGGAGCGCATCCGCCAGGGGAGCAAGGAGCCCTGCGTGGGCGAGGGCTTCGTGCAGTACCTCACGGGTCTCGTGTACGACGGGGCGGGGGAGCGGCGCGATGCGCTCGTCTCCTACCGCCAGGCGGAGCGCGGCTACGACGCCTGCTCGCGGGACGACGCGGCGCCGCCGGCCACGCTGGGGATCGAGCTTTACCGCGCGGCCCGCGCCGCCGGTGTTCGCGAGGTGGCCGAATCGGCCGCGGTGCGCTACAAGGTGGCCGGTCCCGCGCTCAACGGCGGCACGGACGACGCGGAGCTGGTGGTGCTGGTGGAGGAGGGATGGGTGGCGCACCGCGGCGCCGCGGACATCCACGTCCCCATACCGCCGGACGAGGTGGAGGCGCTGCAGAGCGGCGACGCGGCGCGCATCACCCAGTCCACCGCGCGTGTGGCGGCGCACCTCCTGTCGAACCTGGCGGAGAAGGCGCGCTGGGGCGCCACCTGGGACGAGCGCTTCCTGCTCGCGGACGCGCTGGATGGCGCCCACATCCTCAAGCTGGCGTGGGCGGTCCCGCGGCTGGAGGCGTGCGCCCCCTCCGCCCTGCGCCTGGTGCTGGACGGCGACACGGCCGGCGTCCCCGTCGCCGCCTCCGACCTGTCGTCCGCGGTGACGCGGCGGTGGGATGCGCAGCGCCCCGCGATGGTGGCCCGCATGGTGACGCGCGGAGTCGCCAAGTACCTGGCCGCGCGCGAGGCGGAGAAGAAGGGGAACAAGGAGAGCGAGGCGCTCGGCTGGCTGGCCGCTCGCGCCGTGAACCTGGCCGGCAACGTGATGGAGCGCGCGGACACGCGAAGCTGGTCGCTCCTCCCGGACCGCATCTCGGTGGCGCGCCTCACCCTGCCGCCGGGCGAGCACGACGTCCAGATTCAGGTGCTCGCCGCCGACGGCAGCGTCGCGCAGACACTCGACTTGGGGCGCGTGTCGCTGGAGGCGGGCGCCACGCGCATCGTCCACCGGCGCGTGTGGGGCGCGGAAAGCGGCGATTACGAGCGCCTCGCCCACGCCGGCCCCGTCGCCACCGCCGACGAGCTGGCGCCGCTGATGGGTGAGCCCTCCGTGCCCGCCGCCGAAGTGCGGCCGCGCGACAAGCCCGCGGGCGAGCGGACCGCGGCCCGCCCTTCCACGCGCCGCGAGGGAGATCGTCCCGCCGCGATCCCCGCCGCGCGCGTCCCCGACTTCGGCCGCACCCGCGCGCCGGGCGAGGCGAGCGTGCCGGGCGCCGCCCCCCGACCGCGGCCGGAGTAAGCGACCGCACGCAAAAAGGCCCCGGCTCGCACTGCGGGCCGGGGCCTTTTGGTACGGAGCCGTGCTCCGTCTACATCCCGCTGAACGGGGTCAGGAACGCCACCATGAGGATGGGGACGAGCGGAATCATCAGGATCCCCAGGACCCAGAGGATCACTTCCACCATCGTGTAGTCGTCCTCGACCACCGGCTGGGCTTCCGTGCGGACGTTCAGATCGGCCATGGCTCGCTCGTTTCGCTGCGCGGACCGGGTCCGCGGTTGGTTCCCTGATGAGGCGACGGCGTATTCTATCGCCCCCCCGCCCCGATGTCCAGAAGCCTCAGCCGACGGTGGCTAGGCCGCGGAAGAAGGTGGCGGCCACGCGCGGCGCCATCGCCACCAACGGGCGGGTGCGGTCGCCCAGCAGCCACTCCAGCTCGATCTCCTCCAGCGCGCCGATCAGCATGCGCCGGGCGAGGGGCACGTCCGCGTCGGGCCGCAGCTCGCCGGAGTGCTGACCGCTCGCCAGCAGCTCGTCGATGGCCTGCGCGTACGAGCGCAGCACGTCGCGCACCGCCCCGCCGTAGAACTTGCTCGACTGCCGGCTCTCCAGCAGGAGCACGGTGGCCAGCGGCGGATCGGCCTCGATGCTCTCGAACTGGTGCGCCACGAACCTGGAGAGCCTCTCCTGGAAGGGCAGCGAAGACGAGAGCACGTCCCGCACCGACGCGCAGAACTCCGCCACCTTGTCGCGGAACGCGGTGAGGAGGAGGTCGTCCTTGCCGTCGAAGTAGAGGTAGATCGTCCCCTCCGCCACCCCCGCCCCCGCCGCGATGTCGCGAATGCGCGCGGCAAAGAAACCATTCTCCGCGAACACGCGCACCGCCGACTCCAGGATCGCGCGTCGGCGTGCTTCGCGGTTCTCGGGAAGTGGGCGGTCGCTCATGCGCGGAAGTTACGCCCCCGTCCCAAGGCGCGAAAGGTTTGCACCGGGTGCCCACGATAAACCTTCCTACGGGCGCGATTCAACGCGCCCGTGCCCGCCCCCACCTCGACCTGCTCCTCGCGCACAATCCCCTGGATCTTCTCCGTGCGCCGCAAATTTCGTAGGGGCAGACCTGCGTGTCTGCCCACCCTCGCCCTGGCCCCACCCTTCGCCCCCCGGCACCGATCCCGAAGGGGCTGCCCCACGTGGCTGCCCGTACCCCGTGCATACGCGGAGGCCCGCATCCAGAAGCGAATGAATTCGCCGCTGGACCCACGCAAAGTCCGCCTTCGCGACGCCTTCGCGGACTCGCATTCCCGCCCATGCGCGTGATCCTGGGGAGCCCGCCCTCGGCGCACCGTCCGGGCTTCTGCGGCGACTAAAGGATCTACCGCACGCCGGGCCGGCAATCGCTTAACACCGCGGTTCTCGCTACACGCGCAGTAGATCCTTCGCTCCGCGCGAAAGCTTGGAGCCGCGGCGAGGCCTGAGCCGCGCGTCGCTCAGGATGACAAAGTTTACGTGCCGCACGAGCCGGCTTCAGCCGGCTTCGCGTGGTTCCAGCCGGGGGATTCATCCCCCGGCGACGCATACCCCGGGCGACGCATCCCCCCGGCGACGCATCCCCCGCCGCCGCCGCCGGCCACACGGCACCACCCGCGCGACGCAAGAACGCAACAACGCACGAGGGCCGGGGAATCGCCCCGGCCCTCTTGCTCACCTAACTTAGCACTTAGCACTTAGCACTAGGCACTAGGCACTAGGCACTAGGCACTAGGCACTAGGCACTAGGCACTAGGCACTAGGCACTAGGCACTAGGCACTTCCGTCGCTAGAACCCCGGCTGCAGCGAAAACTGCCAGTGCCACCCCGTCGGCCGGTCGAGCGCGTTCACGTACACACCCTCCAGCACCGCGTATCCAAACAGGTTCACCCGCGCACCGACCCCGGCGCTGGTGAAGAGCCCGCGGTCGTTCGCCTCGGGGGCGGGGCCGCGGCGGAAGTTGGGGCGCGTCTCCAGCACCTCGTTGTTCACCGTCAGCACGTCGCCGTACGAAGTGCCGGCGTCGAAGAAGGCGATCCCCTCGATCGGCGGCAGCCCCAGCCCGCCTCCCACCACCACCTGCCGGATCAGCGGGAAGCGCAGCTCCGCGTTCGCGACGGCGAACCGGCTTCCGCGCAGCTGCTCCAGCGCACGGCACTCCACCGCGCTCCCCTGCGGGATGCCCGCGTTGAGCTGGTCGATGCAGGCGTTGGTGACGCTCCCCTGCGAGTAGCCGCGCATGATCTGCGGATAGCCCAGGTAGATGGGGCTCAGCCGCGCCTCGTCGCGCCCGTAGCGGCCGAAGTGCCAGCCGCGCACTGCGAAAGTCAGCGGGCGGAGGAAGAAGTACTTCCGGAAGTCCGTGGTGACCTGCGTGAAGCGGAGCGTCCCGATGGTGGGCGCCACCTCGAACCGGTACCGCATCCCCGCGAAGGGCGAGGTGTAGCCGAAGAGCGAGTTGTCGTACACCAGCGCCGCCGAGCCCTCGCCCAGGTTGTAGCCCGGAAGCGACTCCAGCTCCTCGTTGAACGCGCCGCCCGAAGTGAACTCCTCCGTCCGCAGGTCCTGCGCGATCCGCCGCGCCCCGGCCGAGAACTCCAGCCGCTGCACCTGCGAGAACGGGTACTGCGCGATCCCGCTGACGTTCGTGTCGAAGAGGCGGTACGTGATCCGCTGCGTGATGAGCTGGCCCGTCGATTGATCGACGCCCTGGCGGTATCCGCCGGCCACGTACGGAATGCGCTGCGCCGCGATGCCCAGGTTCCAGCGGTGCTCGCGGTTGATGTACGCCGCGCTCCCGCCGATCTCCTCGATGCGCCCCTGCGCCTGTATGGTGGCGTAGATGGTGTGGCGCGCCAGCACGTCGCTGAAGATGCCGCCGATGCCGCCGTACAGCCCGCCGCGCTGCCCGCCGACCCCGGAGCTCCCGGACACGCCCACCTGCGGCTGCCCCAGGTAGTCCAGCGACAGGCGCGGGCTGTAGTGCACCACCGCGTACTGGGCCACCTCGGCCTCGGTGGGAAGCCCCGTGGCGACGTCGTTGATGGTGGCCGACACCCGGTTGAACGCCGGCTCCGTGGGCCGCGGCGACGGCGGAAGGAGCGCCGGCAGCAGCACCCCGCTCGCCATCTGCGGTGCCTGCGGATCGGTGCCCGCCAGCTCCGTGGGATTGGCGATGGAGTACAGGTTGAAGTTGCTGCGCTCGTACGCCGAGAAGACCACCCGGTCCGCCTGCGTCGCCGAGCTCAGCGCGGGCGAGAGCGCCGTGACGCCGCTCACGCCGGTGAACAGGTTCGTCACCTGCGTCAGCCGCCCGCCGGCGAGATCCACCCGGTACACGTTGGGGATCCCCGTGCGGTCCGAGATGAAGTAGACCGCCGCGCCGTCCCGCGACCACTGCGGGTTGATGTTCTTGCTGCGGTCCTGCGCCGGCGCGATCCGCACCGCCCCCGTGGCGACGTCCAGCAGCCCCACGCGCACGTCACGCTGGTAGCGCAGCGAGTCCAGCGACACCCCGCGCTCCGTGGCGAAGGCGATCGTCCGCCCGTCCGGCGAGAAGGCGGGCTGCAGGTCGCCGTACAGGTCGTCCGTCAGCTGCCGCGCCTGCCCGGTGCGCACGTCCACCGTCCAGATGTCCGTGATCCCGCCCCTGTTCCCCGAAAACGCGATGGTGTTGCCGTCCGCCGACCAAGTAGGCGAAGAGATCTCGCTGACCCCCGGGATGCGGTACTCCCTGATGATGCTGGCGTTGCGCGTGTCCAGCGTCACCAGCACGTCGCTCCCCGTCCGCTGGGCGGAGAGCACGAAGCGGCGGTTGTCCGGCGCCCACGCCCCGGCCGAGTTGATGAAGCGCAGCGAGCTGAAGTGCGCGTCGAACGCCGGCCCCTTCACCAGCCGCCGCACGATAGTGCCCGTTTCCGCGTTGGCCAAAAAGAGCTCCACGTCCAGCCCGTCCAGATCGGATAGGAAGACGACCTGGCGCCCGTCCGGCGAGAGCGCCGGGCCCACGTTGTACCGCCCGCCCTTGCCGCGTTGCGTGATCAGCGGACGCGCCTCTTCGCGCGCCTCGCGCCGGTTGGTGAGCAGCGGCAGGTAGGTGCGGCGGATGGAGGTCTGCCAGTCTTCGACGATCGTCTCCAGGTCGGCGTTCAGGATGCGCTCGAACGCCTCGTCGTACGGAACCCCCTGGCCCACCTGCTTCAGGATCTGCCCCACCGCCGCGTCGCCCCAGCGCCCGCCGACGTACGACCAGAGCGCCTGCCCCCAGCGGTAGGGGAAGAACTGCGGGTCGTAGGTAAGCTGCCTCAGCGTGGGGACCTTTCCGGTGAGCGCGGCGTCGCGCAGCCACATGGCGGTGTGCGGGTCCACCGGGCCCACGGACAGGTACTCGGCCATCCCCTCGGTGAACCAGAGGGGGTTGTTGAGCCGCTGCGCCGCCTGCTCCAGCCCTGCCCCGGCGCGCCCGGCGCCGGTGATGTCGTACTGGAAGGCGTGCACCAGCTCGTGGCCCAGCACGTGGTCCGTCTCCTGGACGGTGCCGCCGAACGGCTGGATGATGCGCTGCTTGAACACCTCCGTAACGCCGCCCGTGCCCTCGCCCAGGTTGCCGGTGATGGCGTTCTGCTGGAAGTGCGGGGCGCTGGCGTACAGGATCAGCGGCTGGCGGTTCTCGAACTCGTAGTCCAGCACGCGCGACAGCCGCGAGTACCACCGCTCCACGTGGCGGGCGGCGTTGCGGGCCGCGGCTTCCTCTTCCGGGTAGAAGTACACGTCGAAGTGCGTCGTCCGCAGGATGCGGAAGTCGAACTCGCGGTACTGCACCTGGTTGCGCCCGAAGTACTGCGCGGACGCGGGTGTGGCGTACGCCGCCGCGGATACCGCGCCCACGCAGAGGGCAACGGCCCAGCGCGTGGCGCGTCGGAATGGAACGGACATGGGGATCTCCTCTACCCGGCCATGGGGGGGACGACCGTCGTGCATGCGCGGCGGGAGCGCGGCATCTTGCCGCGCCGCCAGGCTCCCGCGCCTGTGCGTTGTGCAATGCATCTACCGTACCCCGCGCACCCGCGAAAAGTTGTGCCTCAGCGCGGTCCAGTCGCGGCACCCTGGTCGAGCTGCTCCACCACGTCGCCGCCGTCGTCCTCGCCCAGGATCTCCGCGAGCCCCCAGATGGCGAGCGCCAGCACCAGCAGCCCGACGAGCCAGGGCCATTTTCCAAGCTTGCGCGTGCGTTCTACACGGATTTCGGCCATGGGGGGAGTGCGTTAGTGCGTGAGTGCGTAAGTGCGTTCGGACCGAGCGCACTCACGCAGTTGCCGTTCCGTTCCCCGGTGGTCCGTCCCTTGCGCGCGGGGTGGGCCGGCGGGCGAGTGCCGCACAGACAACGGATGACCGGGAGGATACGTGACGGAGCCGCAAGGACCGGCGGGGGAGATGGACAACGAGACGCACGCGGGGCACGTGCTGGAGGCGTACCGCGAGCGCCGCCGCCGCCGCCGGGCGGACGACACCTTTTTCGGAAGCGAGAGCCTCCTTCTGGGGAGCGGCGAGCCCTCCGATTCGCCGGACGGCGTGCGCCGCCGCGCCGAGCTGATGGGCGACGCCCGCGCGGTCGGCATGTCGCCCGAGCTGGCGGATATGATGTACGACATCGCCCTGGAAGAGGGGCTCGACCCCATGCTGGCCTTCGAGCTGGTGCGCAGCGGCCTGGGTGTGGCGCCCCCCGAGGAGGGCCTCGACAACGCCCCCTCGCAGCCGACCACGGACAAGTACACGCCCGGATGGCTGATCCAGCCGCCCACCCCGACCGACGACATGCTTCGCGAGCGGATGCTGCGCCTCTCCTTCCGCCGCGTCCGCGGCCTCCTGGAAGCGCACCCCGACCCCGACGACGCCTTCCGCGCCTTCGCCCGCGAGCCGGACGTGGGTGCGTACGGGTATTGAGGGGAATGGGGAATGGGGAATGGGGGACACAGATGTTGTAGGGGCGCGATTTATCGCGCCCGTGCCTGACGCCGCCCCGCGCCCTGCATGACCGCGCGATTCCTGTAGGGGCAGACCTGCGTGTCTGCCCGCCCCTGCCCGCGCCGCCATTCTCGCTGCAGGGCCGGGGTTTCGTAGGGGCTGCCCCATGTGGCTGCCCGTGCCCGCAGCCGCGCGGTGCCGGTGCCCCAGCCAGCGGGAACGCGGGGTGGGCGAGAACGCACTCACGCACTAACGCACTTCCGTTGCCCCGCGCCGCCCTTTCCGCGAGATTGCAGGATTGTGAACCAAACCGCCGATCGCAGGAGAGTACCCGTTGACCGATACGAACACCGAAGCCGCCGCCGCACCGCTCTTCACCGAGCTCGGGCTGGAGCCCGACGTGCTGGCGACGCTTGAAGCATTAGGGTACGAAGAGCCCACCCCCATCCAGGTGGAGGCGATCCCGACCCTCCTGGCCGGGCGCGACGTGCTGGGGCAGGCCGCCACCGGCACCGGCAAGACCGCCGCGTTCGCTCTGCCGCTGGTGCAGCGCATCGACGCGAACCTGCGCGGAGTGCAGGCGCTGGTTCTGGCGCCCACGCGCGAGCTGGCCGTGCAGGTGGCCGAGGCCACGCACCGCTACGGCGCCAAGCGCGGCGTGAGCGTGCTGGCCGTGTACGGCGGCCAGCCCATCGACCGCCAGCTCCGCGAGCTGCGCCGCGGCGTCAACGTCGTGGTGGGCACCCCGGGGCGCATCCTGGACCACATCCGCCGCGGCTCGCTGGACCTTTCCGCCGTCGGCTACGTGGTGCTGGACGAGGCGGACGAGATGCTGGACATGGGGTTCATCGAGGACATCGAGACGATCCTCACCGAGACCCCGGCGGGACGGCAGACGGCGCTCTTCTCCGCCACCTTCCCGCCCCGCATCGCGCAGCTCGCCGCGCGCCACATGAGCGACCCGGTGCGCGTGACCGTGCGCGCGCCGAAGCTGGAGACGCCGCTGGTGAGGCAGGCGGCGTACGTGGTGCCGCGGCCGTACAAGCTGGAGGCGCTGGCCCGCGTGCTCGACCTGGAGGCGCCCACCTCCGCCATCCTCTTCTGCCGCACCCGCAACGAAGTGGACGAGCTGAACGAGGCGCTCTCGGTGCGCGGCTACAGGCCGGAGGCGCTGCACGGCGGCCTCAACCAGGCGCAGCGCGACCGCGTGATGAAGCGCTTCCGCGACGGCACCGCGGACCTGCTGATTGCCACCGACGTGGCTGCGCGCGGGCTGGACGTGGAGCACGTGAGCCACGTCATCAACTACGACATCCCGCAGACGCCCGAGGTGTACGTCCACCGCATCGGGCGCACGGGCCGTGCCGGGCGCGAGGGGACGGCCATCACCCTGGTGCAGCCGCGCGAGCAGGGGCTGCTGCGCGGGATCGAGCGGGTGGTGGGCCGCCCCATCGAGGTCGCCCGCGTCCCCACCGTCGCCGACCTGCGCGCGCGGCGCGTGGAACTGCTCCGCTCCGCCATTCGCGAGACGATCGAGGAGGACGAGTTCGACGGCTACCGCGAGATCGCGGCGTCGCTTGCGGAGGACGGCTACGATCCGCTGGACATCGCGGCAGCCGCGGCCAAGCTGGCGGCCGACGCCACGCGCGGCGAGGAGCCGGAGAACGAGGTGGAGATCCCGCAGTGGGAAAACCGGCCCCAGCGCCCGCACGACGACACCCGCGGCCCCCGCGGCCGGCGCGACAGCTTCGACGGTCCGGGCCGTGACGGCCCCCCGCGCGGGCGCCGTCCGCGCGCGGACATGACGCGCCTCTTCATCGGAGTGGGCCGCCGCCGCGGCATCCGCCCGGGCGACATCGTGGGCGCCATCGTCGGCGAGGCCAAGATTCCCGCAGAGGGGATCGGCTCCATCGAGATCGCCGACCAGTTCACCCTGGTGGAGGTGGCCGAGGAGCACGCGGACCACGTGATCCGCACCATGTCGCGCGCCGCCATCAAGGGCCGCCCCGTCTCCATCCGCCGCTCGCACGACTGAACCGCGGGGCTCACGCGGAGGCGCGGAGACGCGGAGAGAGGCGCGGGGGAGTTTCCCCCGCGCCTCTTTGCTATTCCTTCACCCAGAGGATCAAGATGTCACGCGAAGGCGCAAAGACGCCAAGGGAAAGACACGAATTTCGTTCTTTGCGCCTTCGCGCCTTTGCGTGAGACTATTCCCTATTACCCGCGCAGGGCGGCGGCAACCGCTTCGCTGGGGGTGGTCGGGGCACGGCCGATCAGGCGGCGGAGGTCGTCGCGGTCGGTGGTGAGCTCGCCGCGCGCGATGCCACGGTCGGAGTCGGCCAGCATGCGGGCGAGCGGCTCCGGCAGCCCGAAGCTCGCCAGCACCCCGGTGTAGGCATCCTCGGAGAGGTTCCTGTATTCGACCGGGCGGCCGCTCTCGCGCGCGATGATCGCGGCGAGCTCCGGGAGCGTGAACGGGTCGCCGCCGAGCTCGTACGTCTGGTTCTCGTGCCCGCTCCCGGTGATCACCGCCGCCGCCGCGGCCGCGAAGTCCGCACGAGACGCCGCGCTGACCCCGCCGTCGTCGGCGCTGCCGAGAAGCGCGCCGTGCTCCACCGTCGAGGCGAGGCTGCCCGTGTAGTTCTCCAGGTACCAGCCGTTGCGCAGGAAGACGAACGGGATCCCCGACGCGCGAATGATCTCCTCCGACGCACTGTGCTCCACGGCGAGCTGCATCCTGCCCGTGTCCGCGTTCAGGATGCTGGTGTACGCCAGCAGCCGGACGCCCGCGTCGCGAGCCGCATTCACCACGTTGCGATGCTGCGCCGCGCGCTGCCCCAGCTCGTTGCCCGAGACCAGGAGCAGCTTCTCCACGCCCTGCAGCGCCGTGGCCAGGGTGTCGGGCTGCGTGTAGTCCGCCGCGCGCACCTGCACGCCGCACGCGGCGAGGTCCCGCGCCTTCTCCGGGCTGCGCGCCAGCGCGACGATCTCGCCGGCCGCGACGCCGCGCTCCAGCAGGTTCTCGATTACGAGGCGGCCGAGGTGGCCGGTGGCTCCGGTGACTGCGATCATGTTGGCTCCTGCCCGTGGCCGGGCGAGTTGTGGTTCGGTTTGTATCTGTGGTTGATACACATACCGGCGCGGCTGGGTCAGCGTGCCGCGCCCTGCTCCTCCCGCGCGCCGATCTCCGCGGCGGTGTCCGCGATGGTGGTGCGGTCGAGCTCCGACTCCAGCGCCTGCCGGGCGGCATCGAAGCGCGCCTCCAGCATCGGCTGGATGTTGCGGCCCACGGGGCAGCGCGCGTTCGGCTGCTCGCGATGGAGGCCGAAGAGCTCGCCCTCATCCACCGCGCGATACACGTCGCGCAGCGTGATCTGCTCCGCGGGGCGGGCCAGCAGCGCGCCCCCGCCGGCGCCCATCCGCGACGTGGTCAGCCCCGCCCGCGTCATCTGCGACAGGAGCCGCCGCACCAGCGACGGGTTCGTGTTCACGCTCCCCGCGATGTACTCCGAGGTGACCGGCGTCCCCTCGCTGCGGGCGATCAGCGTCAGGATGTGGACCGCGACGGTGAATCGGCTGTTCATCAGCGCCTCCGTTGTGTGTATCCATGATAGTAACATTTAAGATCGCGGTCAACCCCGCACGCCGCGAACGGCTCAGAGGAAAGGCGACGGCACCTCTGCGTCGATGACGCCGGCCTGGCGGGCACGCGCGAAGAGGGCCTCGATCGCGCGCGCGCCCTCCTCCTCCACATCAACCGAGAAGCGGTTCACGTACAGGTCGATGTGCTGCTGCGTCACGACGTCGTCCATCTCCTGCGCGTGGGCACGCACGTACGGGCGCGACGCCTCGGGATCGGCGAACGCGAACTCGACCGAGCGCCGGATGCCGTCCTCCACCGCGCGGATCGCGTCCTCGCCCAGCGCGCGGCGCGCCAGGATGCCGCCGAGGGGGATCGGGAGGCCGGTGGTCGCTTCCCACCATTCGCCCAGGTCCACGACGCGCACCAGCCCGTGCTGCGGGTAGGTGAAGCGCGACTCGTGGATGATGAGCCCCGCATCGAACTCGCCGCGCGCGACGGCTGGCATGATGTCGCTGTACACCCGCTCCACTCCCGGCGCCGCATCGGGCGCGAAGAGGCGTAGGAGGAGGTTCGCCGTCGTGTTGCGCCCGGGGATGGCGATGCGCGCATTCGCCAGCTCCGCCGCATCCATCTCGCGGCGCGCCACGACGAGCGGCCCGCACCCGCGCCCCAGCGCCCCGCCGCTGCGCAGGAGCACGTAGTCGCGCAGCAGCCCGGGGATGGCCCCGTACGAGATCTTGGTGACGTCGAGCGCCGCCTCCGCCGCCAGCCGGTTCAGCGTCTCCACGTCCTCCAGCCGCTCCTCGAAGCGAAGCCCATCCACCTCGATCCGCCCATGCACGAGCGCGTCGAAGATGAAGGTGTCGTTCGGGCACGGCGAATACCCCAGCGTCAGCACGTCGCTCATTCCCCGGTCACCCTAGCCGCTCGCGCAGACCCGTGAGGTGCGCCGTGTGATGATCCCCGTGCCAGGCGTACAGCGCCAGCACGGAATTCAGCGGCATGTCGCCCCACTCCGGGTGCTTGAGCGTGCGGCTCCACTCGGCATCCTGCACCGAGCTGAGGAGGGTGACCCAGCGCAGGTGAAGTGCGTCGAGCAGCGCCAGCGACACCTCAGGCGGCGTGTCGCGCGTGTCGGGGAGGTTCGCCCAGAGCGCCTCGTCGTACGTCTTGATGGCGGGGTTGTCTTCCGTGAGGGCCAGCTTGAAGCGCACGTACGCGTTCATGTGGCTGTCCGGAAGGTGGTGCACGAGCTGCCGCACCGTCCATCCGCCCTCGCGGTAGGGCGTGTCCAGGTGATCCGGGCCCAGCGCCGCCACCACCGCGCGGAAGCGTGCCGGCGCCGCCTCGATGCGCGCGATCCACTCGCGCCGCCGCTCGGGCGTGACCTCGCCCTCCAGCCGGAACTTGCCGATGGGGAACCGCGGGTCGTTCTGCTCCAATGCCGCCTCCTGGTAGCCGGGGTGTCGCTGGAAACGGCGCACAAGCTACCCCGCGGCCGGTGCGGGGCGCAAACGATTGGGGCCCGGCCAACCCGCGCCGGACCCCGGTTCCCCACAGTGCGATTGAGACCAGCTACCTGCGATACGTCGCCAGCAGGTTCCCCAGCGCCACCTGCACGCCGCGGGCCCCGGAGGTGTTGCGGCCGTTGTAGATGAAGGAGAACGCCACGCGCTCGCCGCTCGCCGTCTTCACGTAGCCGGAGAGCGAGCGCACCTGGCGGATGTAGCCCGTCTTGGCGTGCAGGTTCCCCGCGGCCGCCGTCCCCACGAACATCCGCTTCATGGTGCCGCCCGGGTCGCCGGCCACGGCCAGCGACTCGTGGAACACCCGCGAGTACGGCGCCTTGTCCGCGAACTTCAGCGTCATCACCATCGAGTTGGCGCTGGTGCGGTTGTTGGCCGAGAGTCCCGACCCGTCCGCCTGCCAGAGCTGCCCGTACGGCACCCCGGCGTTGCGGTGGAAGAAGTTGGCCGACGCCGGGCCGCCCCGCGTGTAGCTTCCCTGGCCGGTGGTCTTGGCCACCGCTGCCTTCCAGAAGTGCTCGGCGAAGAAGTTGTCCGAGTGCTGGTTGAGCTGCGGCACCATCTCGGCGAGCGTCAGCGAGAGGTGGCGGTGCGCCAGCTTCGCCCCGCGCGGCGTGCGCTGCAGCTTGACCGCGCCGTTCACCTGGATCCCCGCCTCGCGCATGGCCTGGCGCAGCGCGGCGGGGGCGAGCAGCGCCGGCTCGAACGCGCCCACCGGAAAGCGCGTCCCCGGCCGCCCGATGCCGCCGCGCAGCCGCACCGTGTCCTGCTCCGGCCTGCGCACCGCGTATCCGCGCCCGCCGCGGCTCTGCCAGACGACGGGGATCTCCGGCACGTCCGGGTGCAGCACGAAGCCGTTCGGCCCCTGCCCGTTCGGCTCCACCCACAGCATGTTGCGCTGGTAGGGGAGGCCGCTCACCGTGGGCGCGTAGTGGGCGGCGCCCATCCCCGTGTCCAGCGGCCATGCGGGCCCGAAGTTCTGCCGGTCGTGGATCGTCGCGTCGCCGATGACGCTGCCGGTCACCTGGTTGATCCCCAGCGCCTTGAGACGCCGCGCCATGGTGCGCAGCGGGTCGAGGTTGTCCTTTTCGTACGACGGATAGCCGAAGCCGGGGTCGCCCGAGCCGCGGATGATCACGTCGCCCTGCAGCACGCCGTTCTGGATGTTGCCGTTGATCAGCAGGTCGGTGGGGAAGCGGTAGTCCGGCCCCAGCACCCCCAGCGCCCAGATGGAGGAGTAGACCTTGTTGTTGGACGCGGGGACCTTGGGCTGCTCCGCGTTGATGGCGAACAGCGTCTGGTTGCGGTCCAGCGAGTAGGCCATGATGGTCCACTCGCTCTTGTTGGGCACGACGGCGTCGGCCTGGGCCTGGAGGGGCCCCGCCGCGCCCTGCGTACCCGCCGAGCCCACCGTGGCCGCCGCCCCGCCCAGCGCCGCGGCGATGGCCGCGGCCCACATCCTCCCCCTCGTCATCGTGCGGCCGTCTGCCCTTCCGGGCCCGCGGGTTCCACCGTGGCCCCGGCGCCGCGCCGCGTCTCGCCCAGCTCTTCCAGGATCTGCTGCTGGAGCCTGAACGAGGCCCGCGTGTTCTCCTCGATGTCCATGGTGAGCTCGAAGAAGGCGGCGATGGAGAACATCGCCACCGCGCCCAGCACGCTGGAGAGGAGGATGCCGACCCCCTCCATCCCATCCGTCCGGTTGCCGCCGAGCGCGCCGAAGAAGGCAACGCCGCCGACCACCAGGATGATCACGGCGAGGAAGCGGAGCACCCCCAGCAGGATGCGGATGCTCCCGTAGCGTTCCTCCAGCCCTGCGAGGCGGCGGGGCGCGCGGCGCTCCTTGAGGAGGTTGCCGCAGTTGGGGCAGCGCTCCAGCGTGGGGTCATCCACCACCGTGTTGCAGTTGGTGCACTGCACGGGGGTGGAGAAGAGGTGCAAAGCCATCGAAGGGTCTGGGTTCGCTCGAAAACTGTGACGTGCGGCAACCCGCCGCGGAAGCCGTGCAGGGGAGCAACGCGCGTGCCACCACCCCATCCCCCCGCCCGTCGCCCGCCCGCCCCTCCACGAACAGTGTCGCCTCCCGGTATGCCCGCGCAGACCCGGTGGGCCCGCCCGTGCCCGGCCCCGCCGACGCACGCGCATATCCCGTAGGGGCCGCCCCACGTGGCTGCCCGTGCCCGCCCCCTCCCCACCCCCCGCCCCCCGCACACGAAATCCGTAGGGGCAGACCTGCGTGTCTGCCCACCCTCAGCCCCCGCATCCAAACCGTCAATATTGTCACAACACCCCCGCCCGACTATCATGCCATCATCCCCCCGCGCTGATCCTGGCCCACGGGCGCCGCCACCTCCCCCCAGATCCGCGCCGCCCGCGCCGGCCCGCCTTTCCCGCGCCCGAAAACGCGGCGGGCCGCACCCTCCCAGTGCGGCCCTCCAACACCACCCCGCGCGCCCTCCTCCCGCCCCGCGCCGGGCCCGACCTCATCAGTTCAACCAGGTCTTCTCCGGCCTTCCCTGCTCCCGCGCCGCCTCGCGCAGCCGGAAGAGCTCGCCCGCGAATCCCGCGGCCACGGTGTCGAACGCACCCCGTTCACGCGCGTCGCGGGGCGTCATCCCCACGAACTGCCTGAACGCCGCCTTGAGGCTCACCGCGCTGGCGTACCCGCTCACCCCGGCGATGGCGCCCACGGTGCGCCCGGGGTCGTCCAGCATCTCGGCGGCCAGCAGGAGGCGCAGCCAGGCGAGGAGCCGGCGCGGGGGCGGGAGGTCGGCGCGCTCGCACCAGCGGAGGACGGTGCGCTCGTTCACCCCCAGCGCCGCCGCCAGCTCCGCCGCGAGCCCCCCCGCGGCCACCGTCTCCGCCGCCGCGGCCAGCAGCGCGCGCGAGCGGCTGGGGACCGTGCGGGGAAGGGCACGCTCCAGCAGGCGGTGCACCGTGCGCGCCCGCACCCCGTCCACGCGGCGGGCCAGCGCGGGAACGGTATCCTCGCGGCCGCGCACGATCACGTCCGCCACCCCCCAGGCAAAGAGCTCGCGCAGCGTGTCGCCGCGGCCCAGGGCGGGGCTCACCACCGCGAGCACCGTGGCCGAGGGGAACTCCTCCAGCAGCACGCGCAGCTCGCCGGGCGGCTCGTGCCGGGGGTCCACCACGCTGATGGCCGTGGCCGGCGCGCGGCGCAGCGAGGCGCGCAGCGAGTCCCAGTCCGGCACCCGCACCAGCTCCTCGGCGTCGCTCAGGACGCCGCACAACCGCGACTTCAGATCCGGGTCCTCGTGGAGCAGGAACACCGGTCGGATCACCGTCTGCATCTGCTGTCCCGATAGCGTAGGTTTTACGACGCGTCTTGACCTGCCACCACTTACGGGCGCACCTTTCCGCAGCTTCCCGCTCACACCCCATTCCCACACCGGAGCCGAACGATGAAGATCGTGCGCATCCTTCCACTCGCCTGCCTCATCTGTCTGCTGACCGCCTGCGGCTCCGACAGCATCACCGGGCCCGACGTCGACAGCGTCGCGCCGCCCGCGAAAGCCCAGGAGCTCGGGAACGGCACGATGGGGAGCGGCGGCTGAGCCGCGCCGCGCCTACGCCGGAGCGGACTGCAGCTCCGAACGCCGCCGCAGGAAACGGCCGAACTCGCCGGCCAGCCGCTCCGCGTCCCGCGCGATCTCGGCCGGCTCCTCCGCCGCGGGTGTGCGCACCGCGAGGCGGCGGCGCGCGGAGTCGAGCTGCCCCTCGGCCAGCATGCGCGTGTGGCTCTCGTTTCGCGCGGCCGCCATGCCGGCGGCGCGCGAGGCCGTCTCTTCCGCGCGCGCCCACTCCGCCATCGTGTTGTCCGCGCGCGCCAGCAGCAGGAGCGATTCGGCGGCGACGGGGGCGCACGCGGAGCCGCGATCCAGCAGCGCGAGGGTGGCCGCGCGGTTCTCCTCGTAGCGCGCCCGGTCGCCGGCGCCCGCAGCCGCGCGCGCGGCGTTGGCCACCACCAGCGCCTGCGCCGTGGGCTCGGTGAAGCAGGGCAGGATCTGCTCGAACACGGGGAGCGCGCGGCCGAAGTAGCCCTGCTGCGACCAGAAGCAGCCCACGTCGTGCGCCAGCGCCGGGAGACGCGGGTGCGCCGGCCCATACGCCTGCACCGCGGACTCCGCGTGCGCGTACGCCTCGTCCACGCGGTGCGCGTCCAGCGCGAACACGAAGAGCTCGTGGTGCGCGGCCCCCGCCAGCCCGCGCATGCGGCGGCGGCGCGCGGTGCGCAGCGCGCGCCCCACCACGGCGCGCGCGGCGGGGTAGTTGCCGCCGCGGTGGTAGAGCACCCCCAGCCCCACGAAGGCCCAGCCGTACGACTCCCAGTCCTTGCCGCGCGCCAGCTTCACGGCGCGGCGGAACCACGTTTCCGCGCGTGCGTGGTCCGCGGCGTCGCGGGCGAGGCGCGCGGTGGCCAGCGCCAGCCGCGGATCGCCTGGGCGGGCCAGCGCCGCCGCCTGCGAAAAGGCCAGGCGCGTGGCGGGCGCATCGCCCTCGGCCCAGCGGGCGATGGCGCGGCAGGCGTGCGCCACCCGCGCCCGGCTCGCCTCCTCCGGCGCTCCCATCATCTCCGCCACCACCAGCAGGGGCGCCCAGAGCGACGGATCCGCCCCGCACGCCCGGATCTCCGCCCGGCGCTCCTCGCCCGCGTCCGCCGGAAAGAGCCCACCCCGCTCCGCCGCGGGCGCGCCCAGGTAGAGCATCACGTCGCGCAGCGTGGCCCACAGCAGCACCCCCAGCTCGCCGGGGATCTCCTGTAGGATCTCGGCCCCTTCCGGCCCGCTTCCGCGCCGCGTGAGCGGAACGGTCGGGACGTAGCAGCGGCCGGTGCGCGCGCGCGTGGAGCGTGGAGGCGAGAGCTTCATCATGGGCTCCGGAGGGGTAGGAAATCGGAAACGGAACGCGTGCTGCGGTGTTTCCGGCCAGAAAGTAAGAAGGTTTCGCTCCGCGGAACAGGGTTCCGATTTCGGGCGACGATTAAGATTGCGTGTCGGGCGTGGCAAGAAGCGCGTCGAGCACGCGGCCGCGGTGGGCCAGGAACTCGCTCGTCACTCGATACGCCTCGGTCCGTTCGTACGGCGTGCGCTCGATCCCCTCCGCTCCCAGCGCATAGATCCAGGCGTTCGGGTAGGCCAGGAGGAGAGGCGAGTGGGTGGCAAATATCAGTTGCGATCCGCGCGCCACCATGCGGTGCACGAGCCCCAGCAGCGAGAGCTGCCGGGCGGGCGAGAGGGCGGCCTCAGGCTCGTCGAGGAGGTATACGCCGGGCCGGCTCATCCGGTTTTCAAAGAGCGCGAGAAAGGCCTCGCCATGCGACATCTCGTGGAGCGGGCGGTCTCCGTACGCCTTCGCGAGCGCGCCGCCGAACGCTTTGGCCCGGTCGAGCCGCTCCACCTCGGTGGCGAGGTTGAAGAAGCTCTCCGCCCTCAAAAAGAATCCGTCGGGCGGCCGGCGCCCCGCCAGCCCCAGGTCCAGATACCCGTGCAGCACGGAGTGCGACGGCCGCGTCACGAAGCGGATGTTGCGCCCTCCGCCCTCCGCATTCAGCCCCAGCGCGATCGCCGCCGCCTCCAGCAGCGTGCTCTTTCCCGATCCGTTCTCGCCGGCGAGAAAGGTGACCGCGGGGTGGAGGGGCATCGTGTCCAGGCCGCGTACGGCGGGAAGGCTGAACGGGTACACGTCGAAGGACGGCACCCATTCGCGTTCCAGGCGTAGGTGGGGGAGCGGCATGGGACGGCGGAGTGCGTTAGTGCGTTAGTGCGTTAGTGCGTTGGTGCGCTGGATAACGAACGGTCCCCGCCATTTATGTCAAAACGCATTCTAGCGCGGCGTGCCCTCAGCCACGTGCGCGCAGTCGCGCATGGCTGAGGATTTACTATGCGGAGCGAGGAGTTGTTCCATTGCGCCGCCCTCGTGCCACGCGGGCTAGATCCTTCAGTCGCCGCCCATCTTTGGTGTCCGAGCAGAGGACGGTGATGCGGCTCCTTCAGGATGACAAAATGGGCGACGAGGCGTCCTGTAGAAAACGCACTCACGCACTAACGCACTCACGCACTTTTCCTCACCTGTAGCCCGCGGCCTGGAGCGCGAACAGCTCCGCATACCGCCCCCCGCCCGCCACCAGGGTGTCGTGCGTGCCTTCCTCCAGCACCTGGCCGTGCTCCAGTACCAGGATGCGGTCGGCCATGCGGACGGTGGAGAAGCGGTGGGAGATGAGGATGGCCATCTTGCCCTCCGTGAGCTCCGCGAACCGCTCGAAGACGACGAACTCGGCGCGCGCGTCGAGGGCGGCGGTGGGCTCGTCGAGGATCAGGAGCTGGGCATCGCGCATGTAGGCGCGGCCGAGGGCCACTTTCTGCCATTGCCCGCCGCTCAGGTCCACCCCGCCCTCGAAGCGGCGGCCCAGCATGGTGCGGTAGCGCTCGGGAAGCGCCTCGATCACCTCCGCCGCCAGCGAGCGGTGCGCCGCGTCCTCGATGGCGCCGCGCGATCCCTCCGGGTCCGCCTCCAGCAGCGCGATGCGGCCCACGGCGATGTTCTCCTCCGCGGCCATGTCGTAACGCACGAAGTCCTGAAAGATGACACCCACGTTGGCGTGCAGCTCCGCCGGATCGTAGTCGCGCAGCGGAACGCCGTCCAGCAGGATCTCGCCGCGCGTGGGATCGTACAGGCGGGTGATCAGCTTGGTGAGCGTCGTCTTTCCCGCGCCGTTCTCCCCCACCAGCGCGAGCCTCTCGCCCGGCGCCACGCGGAACGAGATGCCGCGCAGCACCCAGGCGGACTCGTCGTCCTCGGCGGTGGCTCGTGCGCCCTCCTCCGACGCTTCGGGGTACCTGAACCAGACGTCGCGGAACTCGAAACCGTCACGGATCGGGCGCGGAAAGGGCGCCGGCTGGACGGGGGCCGCGATGCTCGGGCGCATCCTCAGGAAGACGAAGAGGTCCTCCAAAAAGAGCGCCTGCTCGTACAGCTCCGAGGTGGAGAGGAGCATCCCCTGGATCAGCGTGCGGGAGTGCGAAAAGGTCCCGCCCAGCAGCGTCAGGTCACCGATGGTGAGGCGGCCCAGCACCACGCGGTAGATGATGGTGCCGTACGCCGCATAGTATCCCAACGTGGAGACCAGCGACAGCGCCATCCCCACCACCCCACGCCGGATCGCCAGCGCGCGGTTGGCGAGGTAGAAGTCGTCCGCCAGCGCGCGGTACTGGTCGATCAGGTAGCGCGACAGGCCGAAGAGCTTCACCTCCTTGGCCGTCTTGTCCGACGCGGCGATCAGCCGGTAGTAGTCCAGCTTGCGCCGCTCCGGCGTCCACGAATAGAGGAGCGAGTAGCCCAGCGCCGCGAAGTGCGTCTCGCCCAGGAACGACGGGAGCACCGCCGCCACCAGCAGCACGAAGAGCAGCGGCGAGAACGCCAGCAGCGTTCCTATCAGAGTGACCAGCGTCAGCGTATTCTGCGCCAGCCCCAGGAGCTGGCTCAGCAGGGCGATGCGGCCCACGGTGTGGCGGCGGGCGCGCTCCAGGCGGTCGTAAAAGGTGGGATCCTCGAAGTGCTGCAGGTCCAGCAGGGCGGCGTGCTCCATCAGCCGCACGCTCATGCGGTTGGAGAAGAGGTCGCCCAGGAGCGATTCGAGGAGCGCCCCGGCGCGCGCCAGCAGCTCGCCCAGCGTCACCACGCCGAGCTCCATCGCCACCAGCGTGGCCACGGCCCGCCACTCCGGCCTCCCGGACTCAGCGGAGCGCACCACGGTGTCGATGATCAGCTTGCCGATCCAGAGGCTGGCGAGCGGGATGAAGGCGCGCAGCAGCCGCAGCAGCACGATGGCGGCCGTGTAGCCGCGGTGCGTCTCCCACACCATGCGCAGAAAGGGCGGGAGGTTGCGCATGGCGCGCCGCCGGTCTGCCCAGCTCGGTGGGGCCCCGCCGCGTCCGCGCCGCGTGCCGTTCAGTGTGCGTGGTGGTGCCATGCAGGGAAGTGTAACGACGGCGGCAACGGCGGGGAACGGGTCGCGCCGCGGCGGACGGCGCGCGGGATGGCACGGGCAGCCACGTGGGGCGGCCCCTACGCGCATCGTGTGCGTCAGGCGGGATCGGGGCAGGGGCGAGGGTGGGCAGACACGCAGGTCTGCCCCTACCGGCGTCGGTGTGCGAGAGAGAGGGTCGGGGCGCAGGCGGGCACGGGCGCGATGAATCGCGCCCCTACGGGATCGGTGTGAGGCGGAGGGTAGTTCTCCCCCTCACCCGCCCTGCGCCCCCGCAGGCGGGGGAGGGGGCCGGGGGGAGGGGGCCCGGAGGGGGCGCCCCACACGGCTGTCGGGCGGTTCCCTACAGACGAGGGCGCGGGGGGGCGCTACATTCACGCTGCCGAAACAGGATTTCGGTTCCGTGGGGCTGTGTGCGCGGGGGGAAATGGCGGGCCTAGCGGCTCGCATGCCCCCCGGCTATAATGCCGTTTTCCGGCGCGGGCGCGCCGCGAATACGCCCGCCGGGGAAGGTGCCCGCGCCCCGGGGGCGAACGCCGTATCCGACCACCGAGACTCCACCGTCCATGAAGTCACGAGCGAAAAGCTCCGGGTACTCCCCCTGGAAGCCGGCCTTCGGGCTCGCGCTCCTCACCCTGCTGGCCGGGTGCGGGGAAGACCACCTGAAGACGTACCCGCAGACGACCTTCGCCCCCGCCAGCGACTTCGCGCGGGAGCTGGACTGGCTGTTCAAGTACACCCTGGTGCTGGGCGTGCTCGTCGGCCTCTTCGTGTTCGCGCTGCTGGGGTACATCGTGTGGCGCTTCCGCTACCAGCCCGGCCACCCCGAGCCCGAGCAGGTGCACGGAAACGCCCGCCTGGAGCTGCTCTGGACCTTCATCCCCGCCCTCATCCTGGCGGCGATCGCGGTGCCCACGGTGCGCAGCATCTTCAACACGCAGCGCGAGGCCCCGGCCAACGCGCTCATCGTGCAGGTGCGCGGGTACCAGTGGTGGTGGGAGTTCCGCTACGCGGTCAACGGCGGGCGCGACACGGTGGTGACCGCCAACGAGATCCACGTCCCCGTCGGCACCCCCGTGCAGCTCCGCATGACCACGGCCGACGTGCTCCACGCCTTCTGGGTGCCGCAGATGGGCGGCAAGCGCGACCTGATCCCCAACAAGGTGAACACCATCATGTTCACCCCCGAAGAGCCGGGGGTGTACCTGGGGCAGTGCGCCGAGTTCTGCGGCGACTCTCACGCGCTCATGAAGATGCGGCTGGTGGCGCACGACCGCGGCGGCTTCCAGCAGTGGCTGCAGAACGAGTCGCAGCCCGCCCCCGCCCCGCGGGACTCGGCGGTGATGCTCGGCAAGCAGCTGGTGACCAAGGGCGCGTGCGCCGGGTGCCACACCCTGCGCTACGGCGCGGCGCGGGACTCGTCCACCATGGGGCGCACCGGCCCGAACCTGACGCACTTCGGCCGCCGCCGCTACCTGGCCGCCGGAATCCTGGAGAACAACGCGGAGAACCTCAGCAAGTGGCTCAGGGATCCGCCCGCGGTAAAGCCGGGCTCCAAGATGCCGAACCTCAACCTCAAGGACGAGGAAATCCGGTACATCGTGGCGTACCTGCAGACGCTGCAGTGAGACGGGCGCCCGCCGCACGCGCGGCGGGGCCGCGAATCCAGTGATCCACGGCGCCACGCGCGGCGCCGCAACCTGATGGAGTAGGAATGGCATCGACCGCGACCGTGGCTGCGCCGCACGCCCACGCAGCCGCACCCCACACCGAAACGGGGGTGTGGAGCTGGATCACCACCGTCGACCACAAGCGGATCGGGATCCTGTACTTCTTCTCCTCGATCTTCTACTTCCTGGTCGGGGGGATCGAGGCGCTGTTCATCCGCACGCAGCTCATCGTGCCGGAGAACAGCTTCATCAGCGCGGATCTGTACAACCAGATGTTCACGCAGCACGCGCTGACGATGATCTTCCTGGCGCTGATGCCGCTGACCGCGGCCTTCTTCAACTACATCGTGCCCCTGCAGATCGGCGCGCGCGACGTGGCGTTCCCGCGGCTCAACGCGCTGTCGTACTGGGTGTACTTCTTCGGCGGGCTGATGCTGCTCTTCGCGGCCGTCACGCAGATGGCGCCCAACGTGGGGTGGTTCGCCTACGCGCCCATCACGGAGCGGCAGTACAACCCGGGCCCCAACGTCGACTTCTACGTGCTGGGCCTGCAGATCGTCGGCCTTTCGTCGATCCTGGCGGGGATCAACTTCATCGTCACCATCCTGAACATGCGGGCCCCGGGGATGCGCCTGATGCGCATGCCCATCTTCACCTGGATGGTGCTGATCACGCAGGTGCTGATCGTGACGGCCATGGCGGTGTTCACCATCGCCATCACGCAGCTGATGTTCGACCGGATGTTCGGCACGACGTTCTTCAACCCGGCCAAGGGCGGCGATCCGCTCGTGTGGCAGCACCTTTTCTGGATGTTCGGCCACCCGGAGGTGTACATCCTGATCATCCCCATCTTCGGGATGATCAGCGAGGTGATCCCCACGTTCAGCCGCAAGCCGCTCTTCGGCTACAACGTGATGGTGTTCGCCTCGGTGCTCATCGGCTGGCTGGGGTGGGGCGTGTGGAGCCACCACATGTTCGCCGTGGGTCTGGGGCCGATCGCCGACGCCTTCTTCGCCCTCTCCACCATGCTGATCGCCATCCCCACGGGGATCAAGATCTTCAACTGGATCGGGACGATGTGGGGAGGCTCCATCCGCTTCACCACCTCCATGCTCTTCGCGGTGGCGTTCATCGCCATGTTCACGCTGGGCGGGATCTCGGGGGTGATGCACTCGGTGGCGCCGTCGGACCTGCAGCAGACGGACACGTACTTCGTGGTGGCGCACATCCACTACGTGTTCTTCGGCGGCACGGTGCTGGGGCTGTTCTCGGGGGTCTACTACTGGTTCCCCAAGATCTTCGGCCGGCTGATGGACGAGAAGCTCGGGAAGATCCACTTCCTGGGGACGCTGGTGGGGATGAACCTGGCGTTCTTCCCGATGCACTTCCTGGGGATGTACGGGCAGCCGCGCCGTACCTTCACCTACCCGGGCGACCTCGGGTGGAACCTGATGAACTTCATGTCCACCATGGGCGCCTACCTGCTGGCGCTGGCCACCGCGGTGTTCGTGTGGAACATCCTCCGCTCCACGCGCAGGGGCGCGGTCGCGGGGGACAACCCGTGGGGCGCCGCGACGCTGGAGTGGTCGATCCCGTCGCCGCCGCCGGTCTACAACTTCCGCGACATCCCCCTGGTGCACTCGCGCATGCCGCTGTGGGAGGCGGACGCCAGCAAGGAGCCGGGGATTCCGCACGGCAAGGTGGCCGAGGACGTGAACTCCATCACCGTGGGCGGCACGCAGGTGGGGGAGATCGAGTATCCGGACGCCGAGAGCAAGATGAGCGCGCACGACCTGGGGATCCACCTTCCGCCGCCGTCGCACTGGCCGATCATCCTGGCCTTCGGCATCCTGATGACCTTCGGGTCGCTGATCTTCCGCAACCTGGAAGGGACGCTGCACAACCTGTGGTTCCTGTCGGTGGCGGGCGTGCTGCTGGTCGCGGTTTCCATCTTCAAGTGGGCCTTCGAGCCCGGGCACTGAGCCTGACGACCCCGAGCCTCGGGACGGAGAGATACGCTACGTGAGCATCGTGAACGCGGCCGACCACGCCGCGAACCCCGCGCACCTGGACACCAGCACCGGGCTGGACAACCGGAAGATGGCGTTCTGGACCTTCATCGGTTCGGAGTGCCTCCTCTTCGGGTCGCTGATCGCCACCTACCTGGCGTACAAGGGGCGGAGCCTGGTAGGCCCGCTCCCCCACGCCGGCCGCACGATCACGGGGCAGGAGGCGCACGGGATCCTGGACATCCCGCTGACGTCGCTGAGCACCTTCGTGCTGCTGATGAGCTCGCTGGCGATGGTGCTGGCGCTGGCCGCGGTGCAGCGGGCCGACCGCAAGGGCGCCATGCTGTGGCTCTTCCTGACGGCGGGGCTGGGGCTCGTCTTCCTGGGCTTCCAGGCGTACGAGTTCACCACCTTCGTCCACGAGGGGCTGACGCTGCAGACCAACCAGTTCGGGTCCACCTTCTTCCTGCTGACGGGGTTCCACGGGGCCCACGTCTTCGTGGGGGTGATCTACCTGAGCACGCTGGGGATTCTGGCGATCAAGAACCAGCTCGGCCCGGAGCGCTCCATGAGCGTGGAGATCGCGGGCCTGTACTGGCACTTCGTGGACGTGATCTGGATCGTGATCTTTGCCCTCGTTTACCTGATCAAGTGAACCGAAGATGAGCAGCGAGCAGCGCGAGATCGCGCACGACCAGCACACGCATCCGGGGCCGAAGCAGTACGCCATGATCGGGGTGATCCTCACCGTCATGACGGTGTTCGAGATCCTGGCGTACTACGCGGAGGAACGGTGGGGCATTCTGAACGCCGGCTCCGCCGCGGCGGTGATCGCCATCCTCTCGGCCGCCAAGTTCATCACGGTGGTGATGTACTACATGCACCTGAAGTTCGACAGCAAGATCTTCACGGGGATCTTCATCTTCCCCGCGGCGCTCGCGATTCTGGTGATCGGCGCGATGTACATCGTGCAGCAGGTGCTGCCGAGGGCGGGGGCGGCGCTGGGAAGTTAGGGATGGGGAATGGGGAATGGGGAATCGACGTTGATGATTCCTGGTCCCTGGTCTCTTGCAGGGCAGAGCGGGGCGGGGGAGTGAGCCCTGCCCCGCTCCGGCTTTTCAGGCGGGAACCCAAACAGGCAGTGCTCCGGATGATGATGACGCTCGCGCTCCTGCACCAGGAGTCGTTTTCCTGGCAGGAGTGGAAGGTATATCCGCAGTTCATGGTGGGGTGGCTCCTGCTGGGGGCGGCCTACTTCCTCCTGATCGGGCCGCTGCGGAGCCGCTTTCCGGGGTCGGAGCCGGTGCCGGCGAAGAAGGTGGCCTCGTTCTCGATCGCGATGGCGGCGATGTTCCTGTCGCTGCAGGGGCCGCTGCACGAGCTGAGCGACTATTTCCTGTTCAGCGCGCACATGGTGCAGCACCTGGTGCTGATTCTGGTGATGCCCCCGTTTCTGCTGTACGGCATTCCGGACTGGATGCTGCGCCCGGCGGTGCGGCTGCGGCCGGTGGCCTTCGTGGCGCGGATGCTCACCTTTCCCATCGTGGCGTTCGCGCTCAACAACACCATCTTTTTGGCGTGGCACTTTCCGGGTCCGTACGACCTGATGATGCGCAACCACGGCGTGCACGTCGCCATGCACCTCACCATCATGGTGACGGGCACCATCATGTGGTGGCCGGTGATGAGCCCCATGAAGGAGCTTCCGCGCATCGCTCCGGCGCTGCAGATGGTCTACCTCTTCGTGCTCGGCATTCCGATGATGGTGTCGGCGGCGCTGATCACCTTTTCGGAGACGGAGCTGTACCGCTGGTACGTGGAGGCGCCGCGCCTCTTCCCCATCTCGCCGCTGGACGACCAGCGGCTGGGCGGGGTGATCATGTGGGTTCCCGGCGGTCTGATGCTATGGGTCGCCATCACCGTCGTCTACTTCCGCTGGACCGTCCCCGAAGTCACCGCGGACGAGACGCAGTCGCGGAAGCTGGCCCGCTCCGGCCTGGTCATCAAGCCGCCCGCGTTCCCGCAGGGGTAGGAGAGGGCCCCCTCCCCCGCTCGTTCCTCGCGGCCCCTCCCCCAAACCGCGGGGGAGGGGCGAAAGGGCGCTCACCCCACCAAGCACCTCTCCTGCTGTTCTTTCTCTGTGTCTCCGTGTCTCTGTGTGAGCCCTGTTGTTGCGGTTCTCTCTGCGCCTCCGCGTCTCCGCGTGAGACTGCAGTTAGGATGTCAGGCGTACGACGAATGGCGCCCCCGACGCTCATGCATCGGGGGCGCTCCTGTTCTGGGGACCTTCGCCGTCAGCTCGCGGGCGGCGGGGGAGCGGTGCCGGTGGTGCCGGGGACGGGCGTGTTGCGCGGGATGCTGGCGCACGCCACCGGCTGCGTGCCGCCGTACACCACCAGCGCGTGCTCGCCGTTCATCACCTGCGTGGTGGGGAGGGCGAGCGTGAACGTCTGCCCCGCCACCGTGGCGCCGCCCACCTGCACCTGCCCGACCTCCGCGACCTGCGCGCCGAGTTGGCTGCACGGGCCCTGATTCACCGAAACCCGGAAGCCGCCCGACCCGCCCGTGGGCGCGTTCACCGAGAGGTTGACCGTGGTGCCGTTGCCGGCGGGCATCATGCTGAAGTTGCCCGTGACCCCCGAGTTGTTGAGCGCCGTCAGCGCGCCCGCCTGCGACATTCCGTTCACCGGATCGCGCACGTTGCGCGGCGCGCCGGGGTTCTGGTCGTGCTGGTCCGCCTCGGACGCCTCGTGCGACTGACGCTCGTCCTGCGCCTCGCCCACCTTGTGCTCCTGCGTGGCCGGCTCGCCGTCCTCCACCGCCCGCCCGCCGCGGGAGCAGGCCCCCGCCGAAGCCGCCAGCGCCAGCACCGCCGCCACCTGGATCGTCCTTCTCATCGGTATCCCCCTTTCCCGTGCGTCACGTGTGGGCGCCGCGACGGGGCAAGAGGCATTCCAGCCACGGGTCACCCCTTCGCCACCGCCGCCCGCGCCGCCTCGAGCTGTTCCGGGCGCCCGATGTCCAGCCAGAGGCGGCCGTCCACGCGAAAGGGGAGGACGCGCTCGCCGACGCCCGCCAGGCGCAGGTACGGGTCGAGCACCGAGAAGGCGCCCCGCTCCGTCAGCAGCCCGAAGATGCGCGGCGAGATCACGTGCACCCCCGCGAACGGCACCGCCCTCGCCTCGCCCACGGCCGGGCGCACGCGGATGTCCAGCTTCTTCGTGTGGTCCACACGGCCCAGCAGCCCCGCGTCGTCGAAGAGGAAGCCGCGCGTGCTGGGGCGCTCCATCACCGCCAGCGTGGCGAGCGGGTCGCCGGCCTCCACGTGCGCCGCGTACATCTCGGCCAGCGGGAGGTCGGTGAGGATGTCCGCGTTGTGGACGAAAAAGGGCGCGTCCTTGCGGAAGAGGTCGGTCGCGGCCACGAGCGCGCCGCCCGTCTCCAGCGGCTCGCCCTCTTCGTGCGAGATGACCGTCTCCACGCCGAAGCCGCCACGCTCCTCCACGTAGCGCGCGATCTGCTCGCCCAGGTGGTGCGTGTTGACGATCAGCCGGTCCGCGCCCGCCTCGATCAGCCGGCGGGCGACGCGCTCCAGCATGGGGACGCCGCCCACGTCGATCAGCGCCTTGGGGGTGTGGTCGGTCAGCGGCCGGAGGCGCGTACCCAGCCCGGCCGCCAGGATCAGGGCGTCCACGCTCAGACCACCGCGAGGTGGGCCCGGGAGGCTGCTTCGGCGGCGGCGCGGCGCGCGGGCCACTTCCCCTCTTCGCGGTGGCTGAGCACCACGTTCACCGAGGGGTAGTACGTGCGCAGGTGGGCCGCCAGCTTCTCCGCGAAGTAGACGGAGCGGTGCTGCCCCCCCGTGCACCCGAAGTACACGCTGAGCGACTGGAATCCGCGGGTGAGGTACACCCCCACCTGCCGCTCCACCAGGTCGCGCACGTTCTCCCAGAACTCCGCCGTCTCGGGGAGCGTGTCCAGGAACTCGCTGACGGGCTCGTCGCACCCGCAGAGCGGCGCATACTCCGGATAGCGCCCGGGGTTGTGAACCGCGCGGCAGTCGAAGACGAAGCCGCCACCGTGCCCGCCGCTGTCGTCCGGATAGCCGCCCTTGTACGAGAAGCTCCCCACGTACAGCGTGAGCCCGGGCAACGGCTTGGGCTGCGACTTCCGCAGCGCCGCGTTGTTGCAGATCCGCTCGAAGACGGAGCGCAGCTCGGGGAGCTCCAGCGCCACGAAGCCGGTCTCCAGCAGCCGCTCGATGTTGCGGATGGCGCCCGGCACGCTCTGCAGGAAGCGCGGCTTGCGCTCAAAGAAGCCGCGGTAGCCGTACGCCCCCATCGCCTGCATGATGCGCACGAGCACGTACCCGCGGAAGTGCTGGCGGAAGCGCTCGCGGTCCACCCTTGAAAGGTGCTCGTGCAGCGCGTCCAGGTAGTGCTCCAGCAGCTCCTCGCGCAGCGCCTCCGGGATCCCCGCCTTGGGGTCGTACAGCAGCGACGCGACGTCGTACTGCAGCGCGCCGCGGCGGCCGCCCTGGTAGTCGATGAACCAGGGCTCGCCGTCGCGCAGCATCACGTTGCGGCTCTGGAAGTCGCGGTACAGGAAGTGGCGCGTGTCCGCCGCCAGCAGGAACGTCGTCAGCCGGCGGAAGTCTTTTTCGAGGCGCGCCTCGTTGAAGTCGACGTGCGCCAGCTTCAGGAAGTGGTACTTGAAGTAGTTCAGGTCCCACAGGATCGACTGGCGGTCGAACGCGGCGCGCGGGTACGCGACCGAGTAGTCGATCACCTTGCCTCCCTCCACCTGGAAGCGGGGGAGGGTCTCCAGGATCCGCTTGTAGATGGGGATCATGGCGGCGGGGAAGTCGGCCCCTGGGTCCTCAGCGCGCGCCTCGACGATGGCGTCGAAGAGCGTCGTCTCGCCCAGGTCCTCTTCCAGGTACAGCCCCGCCTCCTCGTCCACCGCGTAGATTTCGGGCACGGGAAGGTCGATGGAGCGGAAGGCGCGCGAGTACGAGAGGAAGGCGCGGTTCTCGTCGCGGTCGGGGCCCACCACGCCCACCGCCGTCTCCATCCCGTCGCCGATCAAGCGGTACATGGCGCGGCTGGAGCCATCGCCCTCGATCTGGAGGATGGAGGCCGGCGGCTTGCCGAACCGCTCCTCGAACAAACGAATAAAAATCTGCTCCACGGGGCCCGTCTTCCTGGGTATGCCTGAATGCCTTCGCTGCCAACAGGATAAGCGTGCAACCCCGGTGCCGCTACGGTGAGCCCGCAACGACTTCCTTGCCTTCGCCCAGGTGTGCCATTATTTTGGCACCAGAGCGATCCACCTCCCCCGCACGCCTCGACGATGGCCTCCGACACCTCCCCCGACTCCGAGCTGAGCCGCCGCGAGCGCCAGATCATGGACGTCGTCTTCCGCCTGGGGCGGGCGAGCGCGTCCGAGATCCACGAGCGCCTTCCGGACCCGCCCAGCGCCACAGCCGTGCGCACCATGCTGCGCATTCTGGAGGACAAGGGGCACCTGAAGCACGAAAAGGATGGCCCGCGCCACATCTACCTTCCCACCGTGCCGCGCGACTCGGCGCAGCGCTCGGCTGCGGCGCACCTGCTGCGTACCTTCTTCGGCGGCTCGCCCCGCGCCGCCGTCGCGACGCTCCTGGACCTCTCCGAGCGCCCGCTGACGCCGAAAGAGCGCGACGAGCTGGTCGAGATGATCCGCCGCGAGCGCGAGGAGGGGCGGTGAACGGGTGGATGGCGCTGGACCCGGTGTGGAGTCCGGAGTGGGCCTGGCTCCGCTACGCCACCTCCCTCCGCGCCACCCTCCTGCTGCTGATCCTGGCCGCGGCGGCCCTCCTCCTCCGCCGCGCACCCGCCTCCGTACGGGCGCAGCTCTGGGCCGCGGCCCTCGTCGCCCTGCTCCCGCTGCCGGAGCTGCGCATGCTCCCGCTGCACTGGAGCGCCCACGTGGTCCCCTCCGTCCTCGCCGAGCCGATGGTGGCGATCGGCTCCACGATGGTGGCGCAGAGCTGGCCCGGCGCGCTCGCCCTGCCCTGGACGACGATGCTGGGGATAGCCTGGATGGCGGGCGCCGCGCTCGTGCTGGGGCGCCTCGCCTGGGGATGGACGGCCGTCGCGCTCCTCTCCCGCCGTGCCCATCCGGTGGAGGATGCGGGCTGGCTCGCGCTGCTCGCCGAGTGCTCGGCCGCGCTGGGAGTGCGGCGCCGCGTGCGCCTGCTGCGCGCGGCGGGGATCGGCACGCCGCTCACGTGGGGCACGCTGCGCCCCGCTGTCGTCCTGCCCGCCGACGCGGACGAGTGGCCGGATGCGCATCGCCGCGCCGTGCTCCTGCACGAGCTTGCCCACGTGCGGCGGCTGGACTGCCTCCTCCAACTCTTCGCGCACCTGACGTGCGCGCTCTGGTGGTTCCATCCGGGCGCGTGGTGGGCCGCGCACCGCCTGTCCACCGAGCGGGAGCGGGCCTGTGACGAGCGCGTCCTTCGCGCCGGCGTCCGCCCCTCCGATTACGCCGAGTGCCTCCTGCGCATCGCGGACGGCGCCCGCGGCTTCGGCGCCGTCGGACCGGCGATCGTGGCCGCAGGCTTCCTCCGCCGCGGCCAGCTCCGCCTGAGGCTGCGCGCGATCCTGACCCCGTCCCCGCGCCCCGCGCCGTCCCCCGCGATCTCCTTCGCGACCGCCGCTGCGTGCATCGTGCTGGTCCTCGTCGTCGGCTCCATGCGCCTGAGCCCGCGCCCGGACGTGCTCTGGACCGCCCTCGCGTCGCCCGACTGGACGCGCCGCGCCTTCGCCGCCGAGAGCATCGCCCGCTTCGGCGACCCCGCCTCGGTGGCGGCGCTGCACGCCACCCTGCGCACCGAGCCCAACCCCGCCGTCCCCGCGATGGCCCGCTTCGGCGCCCGCCTCCGCCCTGGCACACGGGCGGGCATGGTCATCCGCTTCGGCTGGCCCGGCGGCTGAACCACGTTATCTGAACGCCACGCCAGACGACGGCGCGTCGCCGGCCACGGGCGCGATAAATCGCGCCCCACAGATGTCCGTACCGCGCCCGCAGTTAAGCCCCCTCTCCAGATAACGGCGAGGGCGCAGCCCTCTCCCGTTATCGGGAGAGGGGGCAGTCGAGTGTAACGAGACGGGGGTGAGGGCCCTCCCCGCGCAGCAAAGAGCCAAAAATTTGGCACACCACCACCACCACAAACCCGGAGCACCCGCATGCCCCTCCACACCAAGCGCCGCCATCTCCTCCTCACCGCCCTCCTGCTCGCCCCCACCCCCGCCGCCCTCACCGCGCAAGCCCCGCAAGGCCCGCTGTGGAGCTCCTACTCGCGCGCCGCCGAGGTACTGCGCCTGGGCGCGGAGGCGCACGGCGGCGCGGCTGCGATCCGCGGGCTCACGGCGGCCTCGTTCCGCTGGGAGGGCGAGGACTACGCGCCCACGCAGGGCCGCGTGCCCGCCGCGTCGTGGGACACGGCCGGGAACGCGCGCGCGGTGGTGAGCGACGTGCGGGTCGACCTCGCGGGCGGCCGCTTCGCGTGGGACCGCGAGTTCAGCTTCGGCGGCGGCTACCTGAACGCGTTCCGGTGGGCAGGAAGCGGCCGCGAGTTCCTGAGCTACAACCATCGCCCGGAGCGCGGAATGGGCGGCACCACCTTCCAGCGCGACACCACGGGGACACAGCAGCGGCGGGCACTATCGTCGCTTGGCGCAAACATGCCGGTCCTTTTGATCCGCCAGGCCCTCGATCGCTCCAACACGCTGCGACATCTCGGCCGCACCGGGCAGGAGGAGGCGATCTCGTACACGACCGCCGAGGGAGACCCGGTCACCCTCTACTTCGACACCGCCACCCACCTCCTCATCCGCCGCGAGGAGATGGGCAACGGCTCGCTGGGCGACGAGGTGGATGCGGTGCACTTCGCGGGCTACGAGCAGGTCGCGGGCTTCGCGGTGCCGCGCCGGCTGGAGCTGCGCTGGAACGGGCTGCTCACGGGACGGCAGCGCCTGGTCTCGTTCGCCCCGGCCGCCGAGCTCCCGGACAGCCTCTTCCGCGTCCCGGCGGGCTACGCGTTCCCGGCGCCCGGTGGCGCGCCCGCGATGACGCGCGTGGCGGAGGGCGTGTACTTCGTGGAGCGGATCGGCGGTGGCTACCGTTCGCTGGTGGTGGACACGGACGAGGGACTGGTGGTGGTGGACGCGCCACTCAACCCCGAAGCCACCGGCGCCGCGATCGCGCTGATCGAGCACACGTTCCCCGGCCGTCCGATCCGCTACGTGGTCATCACGCACCACCACGGCGACCACATCGGCGGCATCCCGGCGTACGCGGCGCGAGGTGCCACGATCCTGGTTGCGCCGGGGAGCGAGGCGTATATCCGGCGGATGATCTCCGTCACCCGCACCCTCGGCCGCATCGGCCAGCCGCGGCGCGCGCCGGCCCCGGAAGCGGTGTTCGAGACGCTGTCCGGACGCCGCACCATCGGCCGGGGAGCGCGCGCGGTGGAGGTACTTAACGTGGGCCCCACCTCGCACGCGGCCGCGATGCTGGCCGTGTACGTCCCCGCGCAGAAGCTCCTCTTCCAGGGCGACCTGCTGCGCATCAACGAGCAAGGCGGCCCCGTCGTCTCGCCCGACGCCAACCGCGACCTCGAATCCCTCATCCGCCGGTTCCGCCTGGACGTGCGCACCATCGGCGCCGTGCACGGCCTCAACGGCACGATGGACGACCTCCGCGAGGCGATCCGCAGGGGCGCAAGCGCGCACTAGGCGACCTCAATCCAGAACCGAAGCGCCCCGCGTCCAGGCTGGACGCGGGGCGCTTTGCACTCCTTTGACTCTCCTGCACTTAGTGAGCAGCGTGAGCAATACGCTTCAAAGCCTCTCCAGCCTGCTCCAGCGCGCACACCGCCTGCTCTCGGCTTACCGTGGGAAAGGAGCGCAGGAAGGCATCCAGACTGTCCCCGCCCGAGAGGTAGTCGAACAGGTTCTGAACCGGCACCCGGGTGCCGACGAACACGGGTACGCCACCGAGGATCTCGGGGTCACAATGAACCGCGGCGCTGATACTCGCCATGATCACTCTTCGTCGGCCTTATCGAGCGGCTGCATGGCGGAATGCCGGATGTAGAGAACGCGCACCGTCTTTCCTTCGACGTGGAAGACGATGCGGTACGATCCCACCGACAGATGGCGCAGCTCGAGCCCGAACAGATCCTTCTCGGGAGCGGAAGCACAGCGGTGAGGCATCTCGCGGAGGGACAGCACCGCGCGCCGCATCCGCGCTCCCCACTCGGACACGTATTCTGGCGCGTGCTTCTCCAGGTATCGTTTCGCCTCCCGAAGCTCCTCCTCCGCCACAGAAGACACGTCCACCCGGTATCTCACGCCGACTTGCGTGCCGGCGCCTGACCCAGAAGGTCATCGAACACGTCCTCCGCGGGGCGCGCATCACCGCGCTCGAAGGCGCGCAATCCCCGCTGGATTCCAATGATCGTCTCGGCCTGCTCCACCAGATCGAGGAGCGCCTGGTACGCGGAGGCGTCCTGTACGATGAGCTCCGCTTTTCCGTTTACGGTAAGCACGGTTGGTTTCCCGGTTTGCTTGAGCCGCTCGATGTGTTCGCGAGTCTTCCGCTGAAAATCACTGAGAGAATAGATGTCGTTCAGGTCGATCATGGTGGCGCTCCATTAAGCAGGAAATTCGCAGTTGATTTCATGATAGTGCTGACGGGCACTCCTGTCCAGCGGGATGGGTGGTCCGGGCCCGCGCTTTGCCGCGTCGCAAGACTCCATCGATCTCCCTGAAACGTTCCGGCCCATGCCCAACCGCCTCGCCGACGAGACCAGCCCGTACTTGCTGCAGCACAAGGACAACCCGGTGGACTGGTACCCCTGGGGCCCCGAGGCGCTGGAGCGCGCGCGGGCCGAGGACCGGCCGATCCTGCTCTCGGTGGGCTACTCGGCGTGCCATTGGTGCCACGTGATGGAGCACGAGTCGTTCGAAGATCCCCAAACGGCCGCGCTGATGAACGAGCACTTCGTCAACATCAAGGTGGACCGCGAGGAGCGGCCGGACATCGACAGCATCTACATGGCGGCGGTGCAGGGGATGACGGGGCACGGCGGGTGGCCGATGACGGTGTTCCTGACGCCCGACGGCGCGCCCTTCTACGGCGGCACCTACTACCCGCCCGAGCCGCGCCACGGAATGCCCTCGTTCACGCAGGTGCTGACCGCGCTGGCCGATGCGTGGAGCACGCGCCGCGGCGAGGTGGACCGCAGCGCCGCCGAGATCCGCCAGTCGCTGCAGCACACGGTGCCAAAGGGAGCGGCGAGCGCGCTCAGCGGGTCGGTGCTGGACCGCGCGGCGCATCACCTGGCCACGAGGTTCGACGCGCGCTGGGGCGGCTTCGGCGGCGCGCCCAAGTTTCCGCAGCCGATGACCATCGAGGTGCTCCTCCGCCACTGGAAGCGCACCGGGGGACCGGAGGCGCTGCAGATGGCCGCACATACGCTGCGGCGCATGCACGCGGGCGGGATGTACGACCACATCGGAGGCGGTTTCGCGCGGTACAGCGTGGACGCGCAGTGGCTCGTTCCGCATTTTGAGAAGATGCTGTACGACAACGCCCTCCTGGCGCAGGCGTACGTCCACGCCTTCCAGGCCACCGGCGATCCCGAGTTCCGCCAGGTGGTTGAGGAAACGCTCGGTTTCGTGCTCCGCGAGATGACGGGGCCGGAAGGCGGCTTCTACTCGGCGTTCGACGCGGACAGCGAGGGCGAGGAGGGGAAGTTCTACGTGTGGACGCGGGAAGAGATCGACGCGGTCGTGGGGCCGGAGGACGGCGCGCTCGTGCGGAGCTACTTCGGCGTGACGGAGGCGGGCAACTTCGAGGGGCACAACATCCTCCAAACCCCGCGCGACCCGGTGGAGGTGGCGGCGGATGCCGGCATCAGCGTGCATGAGTTGATGGAGGCGATCGAGCGGGCGCGGCCGAAGCTGTACGCGGCGCGGGCCGGGCGCGTGTGGCCGGGTCGCGACGACAAGGTGCTGACCTCGTGGAACGCCATGATGCTCCACGCCTTCTCCGATGCGGCGCGCGTCCTCGGCCGCGCCGACTACCGCCATGCGGCCGAGCGCAACGCGGACTTCCTCCTGCGCGCGCTGCGTCCAGAGGGCGTGCTGCTGCGCACCTACAAGGACGGACGCGCCAGGATCGGCGCCTTCCTGGAAGACTACGCCCTCCTCGCTGACGCGCTGGTGTCGCTCTACGAGACCACCTTCGACCCGCGCTGGCTGCGTGAGGCGCGCGCGCTCGGCCAGGGGATGCTGGAGCGCTTTTGGGAGGACGAGCAGGGGATCTTCTTCGACACCGCGCGCGACGCCGAGGCGCTGGTGGTGCGCCCCCGCAACCTGTACGACAGCGCCACCCCCTCCGGCAACTCCGCCGCGACGCTCGCCCTCCTGCGCCTGGCCGAGCTGACGGGAGAGGAGCGCTTCCGCAACGTGGCGGAGCGGGTCCTGGCGAGCTTCGCGGACCAGTTGGCGCGCTTCCCGGGCGCGTTCAGCCACCTGGTGACCGCGCTGGACCGCTACCTGGCCGTTCCGCAGGAGGTGGCGATCGTCGGTCGCCCCGGTGCCGAGGACACGGAAGCGCTCCTCGCCGTCGTGCGCCGCGCCTACCTTCCCAACACCGCCGTCGCGCTGCGCCGCCCCGAGGAGGGCGAGGAGGTGGCGGAGCTGATCCCGCTCCTGCGGGGCCGCACGGCGCTGGACGGAAAGGCGACGGCGTACGTCTGCGAGCGCTTCGCCTGCCAGCGGCCGGTGACGACGCCGGAGGACCTGGCCTGGCAGCTCGGGGTGGACGCGTAGCCCGATCCTTGCGGCCCGGGGCGTGGCGGCGGATCTTTGCCGCCGAAGTCTCCCGAACCCCAACGAACCATGCGACGCCTGCTCGCTCCCCTGATCCTCGTCCCCGCGCTCCTGGCCTGCTCGATGAACGCACCCGGCGATTCCGGAACCGGCAGCGGCACCCCCGCCACCGGACAGGCGCCCGCGCAGTCGCCCGCGGCGAATGGACCGGTGACCGTCGAGTTCAAGCAGCGCGAGCCCGGCGGCGAACCCGACGGCGCCACCGGCGGCACGGGGACGGTCGCCGTGCGCGGCACCATCTCCACCCCCAATCCGTGCTACGCGCTCAGCGGCACCGCGACGCGCGAGGGGAGCACGCTGACCCTCACCGTCAGCGCGCGCTCCACCGCGGAGATGTGCGTCCAGAGTATCGGCACGCTGGCCTTCGACGCCACGCTGCGCGGCGTGCCGGCGGGGAGCTACACCCTGCGCGTGGTGCACACGTACGGCGGCACCGGCTGGGAGACGAAGACCGCGATGACGCAGCAGGTCCAGGTCCGCTGACCCACCCGAATCCGTGAGCCGAGAAGACGCAATGACCAACCCGCGCGTGATGCTCCAGACGATGATCACCCTCGCCTCGGCCTCGCTGGGCCTGGTCGCGGCGCTGGCCTGGAACGAGGCGATCAAGGCCACGATCAAACAGGTGTTCGGCACCTCCGAGAGCCTCGCCGGCCTGTACACCTACGCGATCCTCGCCACCGTCCTCGCGGTCGTGGTCCTGACGCTGCTCGCACGGGCATCCGCGCGTGTGGGCGGCGACGTTGCGTTCCATCGCGAAGCGGAGGGATGAGCGCCGTCCACTTCACCCTCCCGCCGCGCAGCGAGCAACTCGCGGGGGGAAGCGAGATGCACATCGTCAAAACGTCGGTCGTGGGCGTGGCGTCGCTGGACGACAAGGCGTTGCGCCTCCAGTTCCGCACCATCGAGGAGTTCCAGCGGCTTCGCGGCGGGCGCCACGAGCAGGGCACCGACGAGTCCGGCGTGCGCGAGCTGCTGGTTCCGCTCCGCGCGCTGCGTTCGGTGCGGGTGGCGGGTCCCTGGTGGCGTCCGCGCCTGGAGATCGCCGCCGCCGACCTGCGCGCCCTCGAAGGCTTCCCCCGCGCCGCCACCGGCGAGGTCTCACTCCGCATCCGCCGCCGCGACCGCACCGATGCCCGGGAGCTCGCATCCGACGTCGAATACGCCCTCGCCAGCCGCCTGCTGTCCCCACCGGAGCTGGGATAAGTACCGAAAGCACCCGTTCTGCACATCCCGACTGGAAGGCCCGCGACGTGCACCGCCAGATCGCGTGTCCAGCTCGACTCCGCCGATCATCAACGCCGGGAGAGGTCTCGTGGTCCGCACCCAGCTTTATCTCACGCCCGAGGAACAGGGTGCCCTCCAGGCGCTCTCTCGCCGAACCGGGCGGTCCCGGAGCGAGCTGATCCGCGAGGCGATCGACGCGATGCTCGCCCAGCCCGAGCCGGAGCGCTGTTTTCAGATGCAGCAGGCCCGCGGCCTCTGGAGCGACCGCGAGGACCTCCCCGACTTCGTCGCCTTCCATAGCGAAACGTGAACCTTCGTGCGGCTACGGCGCCTTCACGCGTTCCTGAGTGGCAGCCTCGCAAGGGCTGACGAGAATCCGATCATCCCACTCCGGAGCACGATTTTGATCCGCAGACACTGTTTCCGCTCTCTACTCGCCGCCGGGCTGGCCGCGCTCGCCGGGTGCGCGCAGGGGATGCCGCCGGCGCAGTCGGGGCCGATGCTGGACGCGCTCTTTGCGCCTCCGACAGCCGCCGAGATCGCGGCGGTGGAGGCGGATTGGGCCGGGCGCGACACCGGGGCGCACGGCTACCGCGTGGAATCCACGAAGCGTGAAGGGCGCACCGGGCGGACGATGGTGGTGTCGCACACCGTAGGTGGGATCCGCCACTACGGCGCGGTGAGGGTGCCGAACGGGGCGGAGGGGCGGCGCCTGCCAGTGCTCGTCATCAGCCACGGCGGCGAGAGGGGCGCGACGGCGTACTACTTCTTCCACTCCGGACCCGTGGCGCGCGGATGGGTGCAGGTCATCCCCTCGTTCCGCTCGGAGCCGATCCGCCTCACGCCCTA
>DASVTZ010000247.1 GCA_036387335.1 Longimicrobium sp. | reverse complement strand
GCCGCCCAGCGCGCGCGGGCGCCGGCGCGGGCGTTGGCCACGGCGCGCTGGTCGGCGCGCACGGTGCCGTGCAGCTCAACCGCCAGCGCAGACGCCAGCACCAGCACCCACAGCACCGCAATCAGCGCGAATCCCCGTCGTCCGCGTGCCGTCATCCCTTGTCTCCTGGTTCGAATCCGAGTGGAGCGCCGCCTTCACCGGCAGCCGCAGCGGCCCGGGGAGCCCGTCGCCGCGCGGGTCGGCCGCGCGCTCCGGGGGCGGCAGCAGCCGCAGCTCCACCGCGTCGGGGAGCTCCGCCGGCGCGGACCACCAGTCCACCCAGCGGTCCACCCCCTTGACGTGCGTGCGGTAGCGCACGTCCATCCCCGCCGCGCCCGGCGCGACTTCCAGCGTGTCCGTGGCGCCCCCCTCGATCATCCCGATCTCCGCCAGCAGCCCGTGGCGCGGCGCGGAGAAGCGGCGTTCCACCCAGAGCCTTACGCGGCGCGGGCCGGGGTGCAGCGTCCCCCCGTCGCCCACCACGAACGACAGCTCGTCCGCCGGGAGCTGCCCGTCGCGCCGGTCGACGCCGCGAAAGGGTCCGCCCTGGTCCAGCGTGGCGGCCCCGGCGAGCCACGTCGTGAGCGCCTCGCGCGCGGCGACGGCGGGAAGCACGCGCTCCCTTTCCCTCACCACCCGGTCGCGCGACGCAGACACGGAGAGCAGGATCCCGTACGCCCCCGCCGTCACCGCCCCCGCGATGGCGAGCGCGACCACCACCTCCAGCAGGGTGAAGCCCCCGCGCCGCGCCCTCACCGCCGCACCTGGGGGAGCATCCCCGGCCGGTGGAAAAAGGTCTCCAACGAGTATGCCCCGCCCTCCCACTCCACCCGCACCGCCGCCTGCACCAGCGCGGGCGATCCGGCGGCGGGCCTCAGCAGCGCGCTCCACCGATACCGCGCAAAAGGTGGCGCAAAGGTGCCGCGGCGGGTGGTGAGGTAGAAGCCCAGCGAGTCGAGGGGAAGCAGCGAAAGCTCCTCCATCCGCGACTCGGCGAGCGGCACCGCGTTCAGCCGCGCGGCGAGGTCGCCTTCGGAGCGCACCCCCGCCGTCACCGACTGGAGGAGCGGCACGAGCGCTACGCCCAGCAGGAGGAGCGCGACCGCCGCCTCCACCAGGGTGAAGCCGCGGTTACCGCGCATGGCGACGCCCCGCGCCGGTCCAGGGATCCACCGAGAGCACCAGCCGGTCCGCGCCGTACTCGATGGTCACGCGGTCCGACCGGGCGCGGCCCAGCGCGTCGAACCGTACCATCGTCTCCCGCCCGTTGCCGCCCGTCAGCCGCGCGCCGGAGGGGAGCGGAAGGATGCCGGCGCGCAGGGTGTCGGGCGCCTGTTCGTCCTCGGGCACGGTGATGGCGAACCACGCTCCCGTCTTCGCCTCCAGCACCACGTCCACCGGCATTCCGCGGCGAGCGGCATCGCCACGCGCCTCGCGCCAGGCGCGCATCAGGGCCTCGGCGGCGGCGCCGGTGCCGCGCTCGTTCGAGGGCCGGAACGCGGGCACGGTCGCCGCGAGCGCGATCCCCACAATGGCGAGCGCCACCATCAGCTCGATCAGCGTCATCCCGGCGCGGCCGTAACGGCTGGGCTCACGCGGAGGCGCGGAGACACGGAGGAGCTCGCGGAGTTCTCTCTGCGTCTCCGCGCCTCCGCGTGAGGCCGCGGTTCCCTTCCCCGTCACCGCGGCTCCGGCCCGGGGGGCGTCGGCGCGGGCGGCGGTGCGGGCGGCCGGGGAGGCGGCGTCGTCCGCGGGATGAACCGCTCGGGAAGACCCGGCGGGCGCTGCCCCGGGTTCGCGGGCGTCCTGGGCGCGGGCTGCGCCGGCGTCGTGCCCGGAGCCTGCGTGGCGGGCGCCGCCGGTGTGGCCGGAGCGCGGCGGGCGGCCGCGGAATCGGCGGGCTCCCAGAGGAGCGGGATCGAGTCGCCCAGCGCACGATCCAGCCGCGGCGCGCGCTCGCGGACCCGCGCGGTGGCCTCTTCCACGTCCTCGTCCGTGCGCAGCACGTGCGGGATCAGGAAGAGGAAGAGCTCCGTGGTCGTGTTCCGCCGCTGCGTAGAGCGGAAGAGGTTACCCAGCACCGGGATGTCGCGCAGGAAGGGGATGCCGGTGTTGGCCGTGGTGCGCTGCTGGTCCACCAGCCCGCCGATCACCACCGTGTTTCCGTCCTTCACCAGGAGGCGCGTCTCGGCCTCGCGGGTGCTGATGACCGGCGCCCCGAACTGCGTCTCCGCGGTGGCCGTGTTGACCTCCTGGAGCACCGACATAGTTACGTAGCCGTCCGGGTTGATGGTGGGCCGGATGGTGAGCTGCGTCCCCACGTCGCGGTACTGCACCACCTGGTCGCGCACGGCCCCGTCGGTGGGCAGGGCGCGGGAGATCTGGATGAAGGGGCGCTCGTCGCCCACCAGGATCCGCGCCTGCTCGTTGTTCTGCGCCAGGATCACGGGGCGCGAAAGAATCGTCACCTCGCCCGATGCGGCCAGCGCGCGCAGCACCACCTCGGCACGGACGGCGCCCAGCCGCATCACGCGCAGCACCACGTCGCCCGCCGACCCGCCGGAGAGCTCGCCGCCGATGGTGGCGCCGGTGCGCGGCTCGAGCTGCTCCGGGATGCGTACGTCCACGCCGAGCCCGAACTGCCGGTCGCGCCGCACCTCGGCGATCAGCACCTCGATCAGCACCTGCAGCGGACGCGTATCCAGCTCGTCGACCGCCGCGCGGATCGTCTCGTAGTCGGCCGCCGTGGCGCGGATCAGCAGCGCGTTGGTGCGCGGGTCGGGGACGATCTGCACCCCGCCCTGGAGCTGTGCGCTGACGGAGCGGTCGGTCGGGCGCGCGCCTTCTTCGGTCGTTCCGTAGCGCCCGGTGCGCAGCTCCTCGGAGAGGGAGCGCACCTCGCCGGGGGCGCCGCCGCCGCGGTCGCCGATCCCGAAGAGCGCGCCCACCGAGCGCGCGATGTCCTCCGCCGGTGCGTGGCGGAGGCGGTGGACCCACACGCGCATCTCACCGGGGGGTACGCGCTGCACGCTCCCCTGCACCGGCTGCTGCTGTCCCTCCCCCGCCCCCTGGGCCGAGACGACGCGCAGCAGCCCGCCGCCCTCGTCCACCAGGTTGAGCCCGTTGGCGCGCAGCAGGCTTTCCAGGTAGCTGCGCAGCATGCTGGGCGGCACCGGCGCGCCCGTACGCAGCGTGACCGGCCGCGAGGGGAGCTCGCCGAAGACCACGTTGAGCCCGGCCGCCTCGGCCAGCGCCGCCACGGCCAGGCGCATGTCGGTGCCCTGGAAGTCGATCTGCACCCCCTGCGCGGTGCGCTCCACCCCGCCGCCACCCTGCGCGGCCGCGGCGCCCGGCAGCACGATGAGGACGGCCGCCGCGGCCCAGAGTGCGCGCCTCACTGCGCCACTCCCGCCGGGGTGGCGCTGGTGCGCAGCACGACGGTGGTGTCCGAGCCGGTGAGGGTGGCGGTGCCGGGACCCACGCGCGCCAGGCGGTAGCCCCCCAGCGACTGTCCCACGCGCAGCACGCGCCCCTGCCCATCCACGCCGGCCACCACGGCCAGCCCTCCGCCCGGGAGCACCACCGTCCCCAGCAGGCGGAACGACGCCGCCGGCGAGGGACCCGCCGGGGGCACGTACGCCGCCGCCGGAGCCTGGATCGCCGTGCCGACCGTGATCCGGGGGGGCGAGCGCCGCCGGTCCGCCCGGAAGGGGTCGCGCGACACGGCTGCCAGCACCGCCGCGTCGGACCCGCCCCCGCGCCGCGCGATACGCGGCATGGGCAGCGGCTTGGCGGCGCGCGCGGAGGTGGGAAGCGGCTCCAGCCTGCGCGCCCCCGCCGCCTCGCTGGCGCACAGCGCCGCGGAAGCGACCAGAAGCCCGAGCGCGGCGCGGTTGGCGGTGGTCCACCCTGCAAAGAGCCTCATTCCATCTCCACGGATTCGGTGTGCACTTCCAGAACGGCTGGCCTCACGCGGAGGCGCGGAGACGCAGAGAGAACTCCGCCCTCTCTTCCGCGTCTCCGCGTCTCCGCGTGAGCCATGCGGTTGAGGATCATCGCGCGGCTCCGGCGCCGGCGTCCCGCAGCGTGTCGGCCGCGAGCGTGAAGCCGGTGGCGACGAAGCGGAAAGAGATGGGAGCGGGACCTTCCGGCGGCGGCGTGGCCGGGAGAAAGGCGTTCGTCGCGTACGATGCCCCCGCCGCGGGCGTCCCGCGCGACATCGACTCCAGCCGCAGCTCGCGCACCTGCACCAGCTTGGGCCCCGTCTCCAGCAGCCGCAGGAAGGTGAGCACCTCCTGCAGGTCCGCCTCGCCGCTCACCACCACCGGCAGCGCCGTAATTCCGGCGCCGGCGTCGCGGGTGGTCGCCGGCTCCACCGAGCGGAGCGATGCGCCGCCCATCCCGGCCAGCCGCCGCAGGTAGCCAGCGAGGGCCGCGGCCGCCGCCCCGTCGTCGCTGCCGCCGATCAGGCGGGGAGCCTCGCCCAGCAGCCGCTCGGCGCCCGCGCGGAACTCCTCCGGATGGCGGCGCGCCCCGGCCACCAGCGCCAGCTCGCGCTCCAGCAGCGCGCGCTCCGTCCTCACCCGCTCGCCCGTGTCGGATACCGCGTCCAGGTAGGGGCGGACGCCGAACGCCCACGCCAGCCCCGGCAGCAGGATCATCGCGCCGATGGCGACGGCGCGGCGGTCGCGCGCGTTCAGCCGGGGCGCGTTCATGGCCGCGACTCCCGGGTGGCGGCGATGTCGAAGCGCTCCCCCGCATCCCCCGCTTCCCAGCGCACCGGCGCCGCCAGCGCCACCCGCGCCAGCCGCGGCGAAGCCTCCAGCGCCGGCACCACCGACGCCGCCGAGCGCGCGATCCCCCCCAGCCGCACGCTCACGGAGTCGGCCGTCAGGGTGGTGAGGTGCGCGGAGTCCGGAAGGGCGCGGGCCAGCGCGGCCACCTCCGCCGTCCACTCCGGCGCGTCGCGCTCGAGGGCCGCGAGCGCGGCGAGGCGCATCCTCACCTCGTCCACCCCGGCGCGCGTCTCGCGGGCGCGGCGCACGGCGGGCGCGATCTCGGCCCTGCGCGCCAGTACCGCGTCCAGCTCGCGCCGCAGCCCGTTCAGGTGGAATCCGGCCGCGATCAGGAGGAGGAGCGCCGAAGCCGCCACCAGCACCACGTTGCGCCGCCGCTGAAGGCGCGCGCGGGCGCGCACCATGGCCGCGGGCATGAGCTGCGGCACGGAGTCGCGGGCCAGCGCCGCCCCCAGCGCGAGCACCGCCTCGGCGGGGATCTGCTGCACCCCTGCCGCGGCGAGCGGGGGAGGCGCATCGGCCCGCCGCGAGAGGGCGTCGCGAAGGGCGAGGTCGTCCTCCGCCGCCCCGCACACCACCAGCCCGTCGAGCGGCGACCACTCCGCCGCGGGGCGCAGGGTGGCCACGACGCGCTCCGCCAGCGACGCCGCGTCCTCCGCCGGCCCGGCGGCGAGGGGATGGACGGCCTCCAGCGTCCCCTCGCGCAGGATCACCACCTCCACCCCGGCCTGCGTGCGCGCGACGACACCCACACGCCCGCGCCGCGCCGCCGGCACCCGCGCGCGCACCGCCTCCGCCAGCGCGACCGCGCCGGGGACGATGCGCCCCAGGGTGAATCCGCACGCCTGCGCCGCCGCGCCCACGGCTTCGACGATCGCTTCCGGCGCGACGACGGCCAGCGTCGCGGCCGGGGCGCCGGCGCGGACCCGTTCCACGCGCACCGCATCGGCCACCAGCGACTCGTCGCGCACGGCGAAATGGCGGCGGGCGTTCTTGGCCACCAGAGCGCCCAGCTCCGCCCTGCGCACCGGCGGGAGCGGGACGACCTTGGCGTGTCCCAACCGCCCCAGAAGCGCCACGTCCAGCGTGCCACCCGACGCGCCCAGCGCCGCCGCCAGCGCGGCGAGAGCCTCGTCCAGCTCCGGCCAGCCCCCGCCGCGCGTGGCGGGCGACAGGTCGCTCTCCAGTACTTCGGGGATGCGCGCCGCCGGCCCGCTCGCCGCCACCATCCGCTCAGGCGCCAGCGCGATCGCCAACTGTACGCGACGTGGCGGTTTGCGGTCGGTCGAATCGGCTCGTGTCATCTCAATCCGGTCGGATGGCTCAGGGCACGTTCTGGATGCCGTAGATCGCCTGCAGGAGCGAGAGGGCGACGAAGCCCACCGCGCCGCCGAACGCCACGATCATCACCGGCTCCACCAGGCGAAGGAGGCGCTCCAGCGAGCGCTCCACCTCGCCCTCCATGGCCTCGGCGGCGCGCTCCAGCATCTCGGGAAGGCGGCCGCCCTCCTCCCCCACTTCCACCATCTGCAGGAAGGAGAAGGGGTACACGCCGCCACGGCGCAATGAGACCGCCAGCCCGTCGCCCGCGCGCACCTCCTCGCGCACCCGCAGCACGTCGGCGGCGACGGCGGCATCGGACTGGGCCTCGGAGGCCGTCTCCAACGCGGGGAGGATCGGCATCCCGCTGCGCAGGAGGGTCGAGAGCGCCCGCGCCAGCCGCACCGCCGCCACGCTGCGCCGGATCTTCCCCGCGACGGGCGCGCGCAGGAGCGCGCGGTCCACGGCGTGGCGCCCTTCCTCGGTGGCGCGGACGGCCGCGAGCGCCGCGGCCAGCAGCATCGGCAGCATCAGCAGCGCGGGCCACCAGCGCCCCACGAAGTCGCCCGTCGCCAGCAGGAGCGCGGTGGAGCGCGGGAGCTGGGAGCCGGTGTCGGCCAGCAGCTCCACGAAGCGCGGCAGCACCTGCACGAAGAGCGTCGCCAGCGCCGCGGCGCCCACCAGCACCATCACCGCCGGGTACAGCATGGCCGATGCGAGGCGCGCCCTCAGCGCCTGCTCGCGCTCCAGCTGCACGGCCAGGCGGTCCAGCGAATCGGCCAGGTAGCCGCCGCGCTCCCCCGCGCGCACCATCCCCACGGCGAAGCGGGGGAAGATGTCGGGGTGCTCGGCCATCCCCTCGGCCAGCCGCGCCCCGCCGCGCACTCGGGTGCGCACCTCGGCCACGGCTTCCGCCACGTCGTTCCTCCCGGCCACGCGCGCCACCGCCCCCAGGGCGCGGTCCAGCGGAAAGCCGGCGGAGAGGAGCGTGGCCAGGTAGCGGATGGACTCCACCATCTCCGCGCGCTTTCCGCGCCCGCCGCCGCGGCGCTCCCCCGCATCCCGCGCGGGGGCGGGCGCCACCTCCAGCGGGTACAGCCCCCGCGCCCCCAGCGCGCGCTCCAGCGCCGCGGGCGAAGCCGCTTCCTCCACGCCTTTCAGCGTGCGGCCGGCCGCGTCGGCGGCGCGCCAGGCGAAGGAGGGCACGGCCTGCTACCGCGCGGAGATGTCGGCGTTCTCGCCCTCGCCGCCCTCGCGCGCGTCGCGCCCCAGCGTGAGGAGCTCGTAGCCGCCGGCGTCCTCACGCGCGGGGCTGCGGTAGACGTACGCGGCCCCCCACGGATCCTTGGGCACGTCGCGCTTGAGGTAGGGCCCTCTCCAATCGCGCGGCACGGGGGCCGTCTCCGGCCGCTTCACCAGTGCCGCGAGCCCCTGCTCGGTGGTGGGGTAGGCGTCGTTGTCCAGCCGGTACGCCTCCAGCGCCGACCCCAGCATCTCGATCTGCGCGCGCGCGGTGCTGTCCTTGGCCCTTCCCACGTGCCGAAACACGTTGGGCGCCACCAGCGTGGCGAGCACCGCGATAACGATGATCACCACCAGGATCTCCACCAGCGTGAACCCCGCCGTCTTTCGGGTGTGAGGCATCGTTAATCGGGTTGGTGGGGTGCGAAGTGCCGAGTGCCGAGTGCCGAGTGCCTAGTGCTAAGTCCTAAGTGCTAAGTCCTGAGTGCCTCCGAGCCCCCCATTCTGTCATCCTGAGGGAGCCGCCACACCGGCCTCCACGTTGCCTCCCCACTGCCGCGGCGACCGAAGGATCTAGCCGGCGAAACGCGAGGACCGCGAAACCTTTACGAACCCCTCGCCACGCGTATTAGATCCTTCGCTCCGCGCCAGAGTTCCGAGATCGGGCGAGTGCGGTGCAGCGCGTCGCTCAGGATGACAAAATATGGCTCCCACCAGCCCGCTTCAGCGGGCTTCGCGTGGTTCCAGCCGGGGGATTCATCCCCCGGGGGTTCGGATGCCGGCGTTCCGGCGCTCGACGCCCGGCGTTCCGCGCCCATCCCCGTCCGCCATCCGCCATCCGCCATCCGCCATCCCCACCCATTCCCCATTCCCCATTCCCCACCCCCCACCCCCCACCCCCCACCCCCCCTCACGCCACCCGCAGCACCTCTTCCGGCGTCGTCACCCCCGCCGCCACCTGCCTCCATCCATCCGCCTGCAACGGCCGCATGCCGCGGGCGAGTGCCAGGCGGCGCAGGCCGTCGGCGCCGGGGCGCAGGAGGAGCTCGGCGCGCAGCTCGTCGTCCACGCGGAGGAGCTCGTAGATCCCCGTGCGGCCCCGGAAGCCGGTGCCGCGGCACGATGGGCAGCCGCGCCCGCGCAGGGCCCGGGAGGCGGGGTAGCCGGCCTCCGCCATCCCACGGGCGACCGAGGGATCGATGGGCCCCGGCTCGGCGCAGTGGGCGCAGACGCGGCGCACGAGGCGCTGGGCGAGCACCGCCTCCACCGTGCTCGCCACAAGGTAGTCCGGAACGCCCAACTCCACGAGCCTCGTGAGCGCGCCCGGCGCGTCGTTGGTGTGCAGCGTGGAGAGAACCATGTGCCCGGTGAGCGCCGCCTGCACGCAGATCTCCGCCGTCTCCGGGTCGCGCATCTCGCCCACGAGCAGGATGTCGGGGTCCTGGCGCAGGATGGAGCGCAGCGCCCGCGCAAATGTCAGCCCGGCGCGCGTGTTGACCGGAACCTGCGCCACGCCGGCCAGCTCGTACTCCACCGGGTCCTCCACCGAGACGATCTTCTCGCGCCCCGTGCGGATGCGGTCGAGGAGGCCGTACAGCGTCGTCGTCTTTCCGCTCCCGGTGGGGCCCGTGGCGAGCACCACGCCGTGCGGGCGCCCCGCGAAGCCGAGCAGCGCGGACAGCGTGTCGGCCCCCATCCCCATCCCCTCCAGCCCGATCCGCTCCCCCTCCGTGTCCAGCAGGCGCAGCACCACGCTCTCCCCGTGCAGCGTGGGGAGGGTGGAGACGCGCACGTCCAGCTCGCGGTCGCCGGTGCGAAGCCGCACGCGGCCGTCCTGCGGAAGGCGCCGCTCGGCGATGTCCATCTCCGCCATGATCTTGAGGCGGCTCACGACGGCGGCGCGGAGCTGCGCGGGAGGGGCGGGCGCGGGCTGCAGCACGCCGTCCACGCGATAGCGCACGCTCATCCCGCGCGCCTCGGCCTCCATGTGCACGTCGCTGGCGCCGGCCTCCACCGCCTCGGTCAGCAGCAGGTTCACCAGGCGCACGACCGGCGCCTGGTTGGCCATCTCCTCCAGGTCGTGCGTCCCGACGTCGCCGTCGTCGGAGCCGCCGGCCATCCCGGCGATCATCCCCGCGGCGGTGTCGTCGTGCCCGAAGGCTTCGCGCACGGCCTGCAGCAGCTCGTCCTCCGCCCACTCGCGCAGCGCCACGCGCGCCCCGAAGAGCACCTCCAGCTCCGCGACCGCCTGCGGATCCGGCCGTCCGGCGAACGCCACCACCACGCCCTCGTCGCCGCGCGCGAGCGGAAGGAGGCGGTGCTCCTCCAGGTACTCGCGCGTCACCCAGTCGCCGGGACGCTCGATGGGGACGCCGGACTCAGCGTGCACCGTCTGCCGCCCCCGTGGTGCGGAAGAGGATCGGCGCGCGGTCGCGCAGCCGCACCCCCTGCGACGGGATCTCGAAGGCCAGGTAGACGATCCCGTCCTCGGGAACCTCGACCTCAACCTCGTACGTGCCGTCGCCCAGCGGCTTGCCGGTCATGCGCCGCTGCCACCCGGCGGGCGATGCGAGCTGCACCCCCAGGTCGTCCAGCGCGGGCACCGGCGATCCGTCGCCCGCGCGGGTCACGCGCAGGAGCACCCGGTTGCTCCCCACCCGCAGCACCGGCTCGCCCACCGCCGCGATGCGCACGGCGTCCGCCCGGTGCATGGCCGGGTCGGTGACCACGGTGAAGGCCTGGCAGCCGAGCCAGTACGGCTCCTGGATGCGCATCACCAGCTCGTAGTCGCCGCTGCGCTCCAGGCTCACGGTGGCCTCGTAGACCCCCGGCGCCGTCTCGCGCACGCCACGCGCCACGGTGCGGATGGCGCGCGGCTCGAAGGTGTAGGTGGTTACGCCGCCGTGGGGCACGGGCATACCCTCCATGTAGTGGAAGAGGTAGACCATCCGCTCGCGCGGGTTCGCCACGTACAGCGCATCGTGCATGCCGGGCGCGGGAACCATGACGTCGCCCAGCGCGCCGTTGCCCACCGCGCCGGGCGCGCCGCCGCCTGCGGGGAAGTAGTCGTGCGGCCCCATGGCGCCCGAAGTCGGCTCGTTGAGCGGCACCAGCGCCACGCTCGCCGTCCCCGCCGCGCGGATGTACGCGAACGAGGGGGAGAAGGCCACCTGGTCCGGCTCCGGCGCGCCGCTCAGCGTGCGCACCACGCGGCGGTCGGCCACGTCGTAGATGGAGAGCTCGCCCGCGCCCGGGTTGAGGACGAAGAGGAGGCGTTCGGCGCCCTTCACCGGCTGCGCGCCGTGCCCCGCGTGCTCCTCGCTGGCCTCGGGCGCGAAGCGGAGGGAGCGGATCCCCGGGCGGAAGGCGATGCGCTCCACCGGCGCGTCCCGGGCCGGATCGACCACGGACACCGAGCCGTCCGTCTCGTCCGCCACGAAGAGCGCGTTGCGGTTGGACGACCAGGCCAGCGCGGCCGGCGCCGGGCCCGTCTTCACCTGGCGCACCGCGGCGCCGGTCGCGGCGTCCAGCACCGTAACCGTGCCCGCGCCGCGCGCCGCCACGAAGGCCCAGCGCCCATCCTGCGAGAACGCGAGGGTCTTCTGCCCCGCGCCGGCCTGCGCGCGGCTGACGACTTCGAGGGTGCGCGGGTCCATCACCATCACCCCCGCCTCGTCGCTCACCCAGATGCGTCCGTCGGGCGCGCGGGCCGCGCGGTCGGGGCGTGTGCCGGTCTTCACCAGCCGCTCCATCCGCCAGGTGAGCGTGTTGATGACCGCCACCGTCCCGGAGTCGGGGATGGTGACGAAGAGGCGCCGGTCGTCCGACGTCGCCGCCCAGTCCGCGCCCGGCGCGGGAAGGGGGACGGCCGTGAGCATGCGCGTCCTGCCGAAGCCCTTCACCGGGTCCAGCACCGCCACGTGCGGCGAGCGCGCCAGGACGGCCACGTAGTGCCCGTTGAGGTCGTCCACGGGCTGGCGCACGTTGATCTGCCCGTGCTTCACGTGCAGCGTTCCCTCGGTGAACGCTCCCACCTTCTGCTGGCAGACCGCGGCGCCGCTGGCGGTGCGCACGTCCACCCACGCCAGCGGGTGCAGCCCCGTGATGGGACGCCCGGTGGCGCGGTCGGTGATGCGCATCCTGATCTCGCCGCTCTCCCGCTCGTGCACGGTGCCCGCGGAGCCCGGCGCCCTTCCCGTGGGCCCGAACGAGAAGTCCACCGCCACCGTGTTGGATGGAACCGGCGGCGGCGTGTTCGAGGGAGCAGGCGCGGACGGCACGGGCTGCGCCGTCGCATGCTCGTGGTTGTGCTGGGCCGCCAGGGGTGCCGAGCCGAGTGCCGCCGCCAGTACGAGCGGCAGGGTACGGAGGTTCGCCGAGGGTGCTCTCACGGGAAGTACCTCGTTGGGGAACAGTGTAAGCAGTCGCTCTGGAATGGCCAGATCCTAAACACGCATGTTCTTTCGCAGACGCAAAAGGGGCGGTGCACTACCGGGCTGCTTTCCGGCGATGCCACCCGGGAGTCTACAAACCCTATGCAGACCCTTTTGCCGCCCTCCGCATGCAGTTCGAACGACTATATACGACCTGATCCATTCGCGCCAGTGCAACAATGTGCAGATTCGCTAGATGCGTTGTTCCGCAACGGCTTACGCGTAAACATCCGGTGTCGGCGGTGCGTGAGGCGGGAACGTCGGCGTACACGCCCGCGCCGGTCTGCGCGCGTTTCAGGCCAGCATCTCCTAAAAGCGGCTGTCGTGGATCTGGCGGGTCCCCGCGTGGACGTGCGCCGCGGAGGCGCTAGGCGGGCACCAGCACGTGCGCCCCGGCCGGCACCGCGCGCACCGAGAGCGGAGTCACGCCGATGGGCTCGCCGTCAGACTCGGTGACGACGGGGGTGTCGGTCTCGATGTGGATGTCCGCGGCCTGCAGGTAGATGAGGCGGTCGTCGCCGGCGTAGCGGCGGCGCGCCATCCGCCAGAGCATGGCGGCCACGTCGGTGAGGTTTCGGGGCGCGAAGATGCACACGTCCAGCTTGCCGTCCTGGAACGACACCCCTGGCCCGATGCTGAACGCCACCGAGAGGAAGCGCGAGGCGAACTGCCCCATGTTGGCCACCAGCACCATCGCCGCGTTCACCTCCAGCGTCTCGCCGTCCGCCGTGATGCGGTACAGGGTGGAAGGCGGCGTGATGCCGGTGCGCAGGCCGGCGTACAGGTAGGCGCCGAAGCCCCAGCGGTCCTTGAGCTCGCGCGTGGCGGCGGCCATGATGGCGGCATCCCACCCCGCGCCCGCCGTGACGGCGAAGTAGCGACCGTCCGCCAGCCTCCCCAGGTCGATGGCCGCAGGGCGTCCGTTGACCACCACCTCCACCGCCGCCTCCACCGCCATAGGGATGCGCAGGTTGGCGGCGAGCTGGTTGCCGGTGCCCTTGGGGATGATCCCCAGCGGCACGCCGGTGCCCGCGAGGCCGGTGATGACCTCGCCCACCGTGCCGTCGCCGCCCACCGCCACCACCGCGCGGTAGCCGACGCGGGCCGCCATGCGCGCCATCTCCTCGGCGTCGCCGGCGCCGCGCGTCTCCAGGATGTCGAACCCCGCGCGGCGCGTGGCGAAGGCCCCGGCCAGGGCGCGCACGGCCCGGTCGGTGTTCGCCTGCCCCGCGGCCGGGTTCAGCACCACCAGGTATCGGGACGCGTACGGGTGCGGATCGGGCTCGGTCAAACTCGGCTGCTTGGACGCGGGAGGAGGGAGCGCGAAGCGCCGGGCCGCGAGTGACCCGGCGCCTCCAATTATACGCGCGGACGCGAATGCTTTCTAGCGCGCCGTCCAGTCGTCGCGCTTCGGCTGGCGCCCTTCCCACTCGGCACGCTGCGTCTCGAAGCCGGCGCGCCCCATGATGCCGTAGGTGAGCTGCTTGCCGAGCTCCACACCGGGCTGGTCGAGCGGGTCCACGCCGTACAGGTGCCCCGCGTACACGGTGGCGATCTGGAGGAGCATGAAGAGGCCGCCCACCGAGCGCGCGTCCACCCGCGGCAGCTCCAGCATCATGTTCATCCGGCCGCGGCGCGCGAGCGCGGCCTCGGTGGCCAGCATCTCGGTGCGCAGCAGGCCGCCCAGCGTGTGCCCGCCCAGGTACCCCAGCTCGCCGAGCTCGGGGTACACGCTGGGGATCTCCACGTCGATCTCGCGCTCCGCCTCGGCCAGGAAGGTGATCGTCTTGTCGAACGGCCCTTCGACGTAGAGCTGTACCTGCGAGTGCTGGTCGGTGGCCCCGAGCGACTTCACCGGCGTGGGCCCCGCGAACACCTCGTCGCCGCCGCGCGTGCTCTGCTTGCCCAGGCTCTCGGCCCAGAGCTGCCGGAACCAGTCCGCCACGTCGCGCAGGCGGTCGGAGTACGGCATCATCACGTGGATCGGCGCGTCGGCCTCCGTGTCCGCCAGGTACTGGAGCACGGCGAAGAGCCCCGCGGGATTCGCGCGCAGGTCGTCCGTCTCGCAGCGCTCGGCCATCTCGCGGGCGCCGGCCAGCAGCTCGCGCACGTCGATCCCCACCATCGCCGCCGGCAGCAGCCCCACGGCGGAGAGGACGGAGAAGCGCCCTCCCACGCTGGGCGGAATGGGGAGCGCGGAGATGTCCTCCTGCTTGGCGAGCTGGCGCAGGACGCCCTTCTCGGGATCCGTGGTGAAGAGGAGGTGCCGCCGGTACCCGTCGCCCAGCTTCTCCTGCAGCCGCTGCCGGACGATGAGGTACTGCGACATCGTCTCCGCCGTGCCGCCGCTCTTGGAGACGACGTTGAAGAGGGTGCGCCCCAGGTCCAGCCGGTCGAGGAAAGGCCCGATGGTGGCCGGGTCCACGTTGTCCAGCACGTGGATGCGGGGAAAGAAGTCGCGCTCCTCGTCGCTCAGCTCGTTCCACGACGGCTTGAGCAGGGCGGAGCGCAGCGCGATCATCCCCAGCGCCGACCCCCCGATCCCCAGCACCACGAAGTCGGAGAACGCCTGCCCCGCCCCCGCCGCGAACGCCTCGATTGAGGCGACGGTGTCGTCTTCCTGCGTGAGCCCAAAGAACCCCATCTCCCCTGAATCGCGCCGCCTCAGCGTATCGGCGTGCGCCTCGCGGAACCTCTCCGCCATCCCCTCCAGCGCCGCGGGCTCGATCCCCCGCCCGCCCAGTCGCGGGGCGAGCATGTTGTTGTAGTCCAGTACGATGCGCGGCATGGAAGAGTGCGTGAGTGCGTTAGTGCGTTGTAGGGGCAGCCCCACGTGGCTGCCCGTGCCCGCCGCTGCTCCGTCGCCAGCGAAGCGCGCCGGTCTCTCAGACCTCCACCACCAGCCCGTCGTACGCCCCGAACACCCCGGAGGGCAGGCGCCGGTCCAGCTCGGCCTGGCTCACGCGGTGGCTCAGGTGCGTGAGGTAGGTGCGCTCGGCGCCGACGCGGGCGGCGGCATCGACGGCCTCCTCCACGCTGAAGTGCGTGGGGTGCGGCCGGCCGAACCAGAGCGCGTTCAGCACCAGCACCCGCACCCCCCGCAGCGCCTCCTCGGTGCGCGGGGGAAGGAGCTTGCCGTCGGTGATGTAGCCCAGCGGCCCCGCGCGGAACCCCATCACCTCCTCGCGCCCGTGCGGCACGGGGAGCGGGAGCATCTCGAAGCCGGCAACCGTCGCGGGCTCGAACGCCCTCACCACGTGCAGCGCTCCCTCGGGCTTCGAAGTCCCCTCCAGCGGCCGCATCGTCGCGTCGAACACGTAGCGGAACCGGTCCCGCAGCGTCGCCGCGCACCCCTCGGACGCGTACACCTCCAGCGCACCGCCGCCGCGCTCCGAAAAGACGCGCAGGTCGTCCACGCCGTGCACGTGGTCCGCGTGGCAGTGCGTGTACCACACCGCGTCCACCCTCGCCACCCCGGCCGCGACGAGCTGGAGCCGCAGCTCGGGCGGCGTATCCACCAGCAGGCGCCTTCCATCCTCCTCCAGCAGGGCCCCGTGCCGCGTCCTGCGGTCGCGCGGGTCGGCCGAGGTGCAGACGTCGCAGTCGCAGCCGATCACCGGCACGCCGAACGAGGTGCCGGTGCCGAGGAAGGTCAGGCGCACCGAAGTCCTAAGTGCTTAGTGCTAAGTGCTAAGTGCAATCGCCCAGCCCACTTAGCACTTAGCACTTGGGACTCAGGACTTTTCGTCCTCACACCACCTCCACCTGCAGCAGATTCGTCGTCCCGGGCACGTGGATCGGGTAGCCGGCCGTCACCACCATGCGGTCGCCGGGCTGGCACAGGCCGCGGGCCACGACCTCGGAGCGCGCGTAGTTCATCATCTCCTCGAACGTCGACTCCGCCGAGCAGAGCACCGGGATCGTCCCCCACACCAGGGCGAGCTGGTTGTAGGTGCGCTCCGTGTCCGTGATGGCCAGGATGGGCACCGGCGGGCGGAACGACGACACCACGCGCGCCGTGGAGCCGCTGCTGGTGAAGGTGACGATCACCGGCGCCTGCAGCCGGCGGACCGCCTCCACCGTGGCCCCGGCGACGGCGCGCTCGGTGGGGGTGTGGCCGTCGGAGCTGGCGCTGATGGGCATGTCGTAGTGCGGCCCCGCGTCCATCACGTGCGAGTCCTCGATCTCCTGCGCGATCCGCGCCATCGCCTGCACCGCCTGCACCGGGAACTTCCCCGTCGCCGTCTCGGCCGAGAGCATCAGCGCGTCGGTGCCGTCGATGATGGCGTTCGCCACGTCCGAGGCCTCAGCGCGGGTGGGGCGCGGGTTCTCGATCATCGACTCCAGCATCTGCGTGGCGGTGATGACGGGGCGGCTGCTGAGGTTCGCCATCTGGATCATCCGCTTCTGCGCCAGCGGCACCTGCTCGAAGGGAAGCTCCACCCCCAGGTCACCGCGCGCCACCATCGCCGCGGCGGACGCGGCCAGGATCTCCTCGAGGTTCTCCAGCGCGTGCCCCTTCTCCACCTTGACCACGATCAGCGGCCCGCCCTCGGGAATGCGCCTCACCAGGTCCAGCACGTCCTCCGCCGTGCGCACGAAGGAGAGGGCCACGTAGTCCACCCCCTGCTCCAGCGCGAACTCCAGGTCGCGCAGATCCTTCTCAGTGAGCGACGGCGCGCTCACGCGGACTCCGGGGAGGTTGATCCCCTTGTTGGAGGTCAGCGTCCCGCCGTGGATCACGCGCATGGTGACGCGGGGGGGCGCCACCTCCTCCACGATCAGCTCCATCAGCCCGTCGGCCAGCAGCACGACGTCGCCCACCTCCACGTCGCCCGCGAGCTGCGCGTAAGTGGTGGGGAGCTCCTTCCCCTCCACGTGCTCCCCCTCGGGCGCAAAGGTGACGGCATCGCCGGGAGTCAGCTCCACGGCGTCGCCCAGGACGCCCACGCGGATCTTGGGCCCCTGCAGGTCGCCCAGCACGGCGATGGGACGCCCGACGTTGCGGGAGGCCTCGCGCACGTTGCGGATGGTTTCTGCGTGGCGCTCCTGCGTGCCGTGGGAAAAGTTGATGCGGGCCACGTCCATCCCCGCCTCGATCAGCGAGGCGATGCGCTCGGGCGACCAGCTTGCGGGTCCCAGGGTGCAGACGATCTTGGTACGTCGGTTCATCGGTCTCGCTAGTCACGGTTTGCGTGCGAGAGAGACATACTGCCCCCGGCGTCGCGGCGGGGGCAAGGGGCGACGAAAAACAGGTGCGTAAGTGCGTTAGTGCGTTAGTGCGTCCCCGCACCCGTAGGGGCGCGATTCATCGCGCCCGTGCCCGCCGCCACTCCGCCGCCCGCCCCGCCCACCGATGCCGGTCGTGTCTGCCCACCATCGCCGCCACCCCGACCTCCGCCCCTCCACACGAATCCCGTAGGGGCCGCCCCACGTGGCTGCCCGTGCCCTCCCCCGCTCCACCCGGGCCCCTTCACACCGATGCACGCGCACGCCCCTCCCCATCTTGCACCGGGAAAGGGCCCGCGCGATCACAACCGGCGACTGCGCACTCACGCACTCACGCACTTCCTACCGCCTGAACCGATCCGCATACCTCTGCTCCCCGCCCGTCTCCCACGGCCGATACGTGTTCGCGAACTCGATCCTCTCCCCCAGCACCGGATGCGACGCGCGGAACACCTTGTACAGCGTGCCGGGATAGGGCACGGCCAGGTTCTCCGCCTGGAGCTTGGCGAACGCGGTGGCGGCCGAGTGGTTGTCGTGCGTCAACTCCAAGCCGAAGCGATCCGCCTCGTGCTCGCTGTGGCGCGTCACCGCGTACAGCGCCGGCGTCGCCAGGAAGCTCACCACGCCGAAGACCAGGATCAGCAGCGGGTACGACGCGACATCCGAGAGCTGGTCGAAGCCGAATCGCTCCCGGTACCGCCCGATCAGCCACCCCGCCGACGCATGCACCGCGTACAGGCAGAGCAGGATCAGGAGCGAGATTACGCCCAGCATCATGAAGACGTGCTTCAGGACGTAGTGCCCCATCTCGTGCCCCATCACGAAGATCACCTCGCGCGAGTCCAGCTTCCTCAGCAGCGTGTCCCACAGCACGATCCGCTTGCTCCCGCCGAAGCCGGTGACGTACGCGTTCACCGCCTCCGTGTCCACGCTCTTGTTCACCTCGAACACGCGCCCGCCCTCGATCCCCGCCCGCCGCGCGGTGTCCAGGATCTGCGCCTCCAGCTGCTTGTTCTTCATCGGCCCGAAATCGTTGTAGAGCGGGTCGATGAAGATGGGGCTCAGCCACTGCCCCGCCACGATCAGCGGGATGACGGCCATCGCCGTGTACAGCCACCAGCGGCGCGGGCTCTTTTTCAGCAGGAGGTACGGGATCCAGAGCGTGGCGGCGAGCACGGCGAGCCCGACCCCCAGCGCTTTGGCCGCATCGCCGAACCACTTGCCGAAGCCCTGGTTGGAGAGCCCGTACGCGTGCTCGCGCACGAAGCCGCTGTAGTAGGCCAGCGGCAGGTCCAGAATCCAGGTGAGGAGCGAGAACATCACCCCGTACAGCACCAGCGTGAAGAACCAGTTGCGCCCCACCCTGCGCGCCGCGTCGCGCATCCGCGCGGAAAGGCCGCTGAACAGGATCACGGCCGGCACCAGGAAGCCCCAGAGGTTGCCGATCACCCAGAGCACGTTGCCGCTGCGGTGGTAGCGCACCGCCTTGGCGCTCGGCTTGGGCACGGGCACGTGCGCCGCCGCGGAAGCCTGCGGCTGGGCCGCGGGGGCGGGCGTCTGCTGGGCGTGCGCGGCGGGCGCCAGCGCGAGGACGAGGCACAGGAACAGCGTGCGGAGCCGGTTCATGACGGGGATCGTTGGATGGGATGAGGGCACTGCGGAAAGGGGTGGGCCGCGCGCTCGAGCGGCGCGCGGCCCCGGTCGGTCAGACCTGCGGCGGAAGCTCCTGCCCGCCCTGGATCTGGTGAAGGATGCCGTTGAGCATCTGCTCCCTGCGCTTGAGGGCTTCGCGGAAGTCGAAGTTGTCGGTCCCCGCGATCTCGTCGTGCAGGTCGGAAAGGTAAGAGCGAAGCGCGTCCGCCAGCAGGGCGGCGCCTTCCGTGTCGAGCGAGAGTTGGGTCATCCCAGCGGCTCCGTTTGCGTTTGGATGGGTCGTTCGGTCCAGTCCTTCCCCGCCCTCACGCAAACCGCGTACGAACCCGGCCGCGGCTCACCCCTTCCGCGCCCGCACCTCGTCCACCAGGCGCGGCAGGATCGTGCCGGCCGTACCCTGCAGGAACACGTTGGCGATGCCGGTCAGCTCGCTCGGCTCGGGATTCACCTCGATGACGAACGCGCCGTTCGACCGCGCGATGTGGGGCAGATCGGCCGCGGGCCACACCGTCCCCGAGGTGCCAACCAGGAGGAGGGCGTCGCAGCGGCGCGCATCGTCCCACGCGCGCTCCACCGCGTGCTTGGGCAGCATCTCCCCGAACCACACCACGTCCGGCCGCAGCGGCGACCCGCACGCCGGGCAGGGCGGCGGATCGCACTCGCCATCCTCCTCACCCGCGATGTCGCCGGAGACGGGATGGCCGGCGTCCAAGCAGCGGAGCCTGCGGATGTTGCCGTGAAGCTCCACCACGTCCTCGCAGCCGGCCACGGCGTGAAGTCCGTCCACGTTCTGCGTGACCACGGTGACGCTGGGCAGCAGTCGCTGAAGCTCGGTCACCGCGAGGTGCCCGGAGTGCGGCGCGGCTTCGGCCACGCGGCGGCGGCGCCACGCGTACCAGCTCCACACGCGCCGCGGGTTCGCGCGGAACCCCTGCTCCGTGGCGAGCTCCTGCGGGTCGAACTCCGCCCAAAGCCCCTCCATCGCATCGCGAAAAGTGGGGATGCCGCTCTCCTTAGACATCCCCGCCCCCGTGGACACCACCACCCGCCGCGCCCGCGCCAGCGCATCCGCCGCCGCGGCCATCACGTCCGGCGATACCAGGATCTTGTTCGGCATGAAGGCTACTCCGGTCTGAATTCCGCCGTAACTGTGATTGGCCCCAAAAGATTCCTATTGAACTCATCCAGGTCCTCGGCCGGGATCCAGTACTCCTCGTGCCCCCGGGCGCCCACGACGCGAGGAGTGTACCGGCTGAGAAAATCGGTCCGCACTTCGAAGCGCGTCACGTATCCAACGTGCCCCGAAGCGGCGTCGCGCGTGTTCCAGTCACGGGCGATCTGCGCGGCGTACGCCTCGTTCGTGACGGGGTAGAAGATGGGCTGGTGCGCCAGGCGCGGCGGAAAGGCCGTCCACCCGCTGTCGCGGATCAGCGCCAGCTCGGCCTCGCCCACGGGGCGCCAGAGCGTCGTAGTCTCGCCGCTCATACGCGGTGCACCACCTCTCCGCCGACCATCGTCAGCAGGCATTGCATCGTCCGCAGCTCGTCCGCCGGCACATCCAGCGGGTCGCGGTCCCAGGCGACGAGATCGGCGTGGTAGCCCGGGAGCAGGCGTCCCTGCCGCTCCGACTCGTTCGCGGCGAAGGCGGGCCCCTCGGTGTACGCTCGCAGCGCATCCTCGGCGGAGATGCAGTGCTCGGGGAACCATCCGCCCTCCGGCCCGCCATCCCACCCCCGGCGCGCGACGGCGGCAAAGAGGCCGGGGCGCGGATCGACCGTCTCCACCGGCACGTCGGAACCGAAGGCGAGCACCATCCCCGCGCGCTTCACCGCCGCGAAGGGGTAGGCGCCGCGCGAGCGCTCGTGCCCCCAGTGCCGCTCGGCGGCGGGGATGTCGGTCATCAGGTGCACCGGCTGCACCGAGGCCACGATCCCGGACCGGGCCGCGCGCTCCCACAGCTCGGGCGGGCAGAGCTGGAGGTGCTCGATGCGGTGCCGCATGGCGCGGGGCGGCGCCACGCTCCCCATTGCGTCGATCGCCAGCTCCACCGCCGCGTCGCCGATCGCGTGCACCGTGGACGCGATCCCCGCATCGGCCGCGCGGCGCACGTGGGCGCGGAACTCGTCGGACGCGAGGGTCTGGATTCCCCGCTCGCCCGTGCTCCCCTCGTACGGCTCGCGCAGCCACGCCGTGCGCGAGCCCAGCGCGCCGTCCAGGAACATCTTCACCCCGCCCAGCTTCAGCCACTCCCCCCCAAACCCGCTGCGCACCCCCAGCTCGATCGCCGCGTCCAGCCGGGCCAGGGGGATCGACTGCAGGACGCGCAGGCGCAGCACACCGTCCGCCTGCATCGACGTGAAGTCCTCGATCCCCGTCGTCTCCACCGAGTGCACGCCGGTTAGCCCCAGCGCGTGCACTGCGCTCTGCGCGTCCAACAGCGCCTCCCGCACCTCCGCCGCCGTCGGGACGGGAAGGTGGACCTCGGCGAGCCGCTTCGCCGTCTCCAGCAGAATGCCGGTCGGCTCCCCGGCCGCGTCGCGCACGATGGTGCCGCCCTCGGGATCGGGCGTGCCGCGCGTGATCCCGCACCGCCGCAACCCCTCCGAGCTCAGCCAAGCCGCGTGGATGTCGTGGCTCTCCAGGTAGCACGGCCGCCCTGAAACCGCCGCATCCAGATCGTCGCGCGAGGGAAAGCGCCCCCAGCGGTGCACGTCCCACCCGAGCCCCCTAATCCACCCCTCGCCCCCCGCCGCGGCCACGGCTGCGACGCCCTCCTCCAGCGTGCGCGCGGCGTTCAGGTCCACCCGCCGCCGCGCCATCGCCCAGAGCGTCAGGTGCACGTGCGCATCCGTGAGCCCCGGCGTCACGGTGGCGCCATCCAGCCGCTCCGTTCCGTACCCGGACTTGGCGGCCGCCCGCACCTCCTCCTCGCTCCCGAGCGCCACCACGCGCCCCTCGCGCACCAGCAGCGCCCGCACCGGCGCATGGTTCCCCAGCACGTGTATGCGATCCGCGACGACGATCAGGTCAGGCTGCATCGGGCGAGGCGAAGGAGGACAGTACGGGGCGGGCGCGGGAAGATGGGGGCGGGCGCGGGATGGGGCAACGGCGGGGGACCCGACCCTCACCCCCGGCTCGTTACACTCGCCTGCCCCCTCTCCCGATAACAGGAGAGGGCTGTGCCCTCTGTTATCGAGAGAGGGGGCGTAAATCGTTCTGACGTGCATAGATGCGGTAGGGGCGCGATTCATCGCGCCCGTGTTCGACGCTGCTCCGACACCCGCGCCAACGAACGAATACCGGTAGGGGCAGACCTGCGTGTCTGCCCACCCTTGCCCGAACCGCGTGCCCGCCCATCGCGCACCGTAACCCGTAGGGGCCGCCCCACGTGGCTGCCCGTGCCCCCCGCCGCACCGAACCCGCCCAATGCGCACCAACGCCCGCAAAACGCCCCTCCCCCGCAGTTTGGGGGAGGGGCCGCGAGGTGACGAGCGGGGGTGGGGGCCCTCGTGGGGCTACCCCTTCTCCGGCGCGGTGCGGAGGTGGCGCTCGATGGTGCGGAGGAGTGCGTGCGTGTTGATCGGCTTCAGGATGTACTCCGCGCAGCCGGCCTCCATGCACGCACGGCGACTCCCCGCGTCGTCGCGGCCGGTGAGGGCGATCACCGGGATGTCGGCGGTGGCGGGCTGGGCCTTGAGGGCGCGGACGACGTCCAGGC
>DASVTZ010000246.1 GCA_036387335.1 Longimicrobium sp. | reverse complement strand
GGGGGCCCGGGCGGGCCACGGGCAGCCACGTGGGGCGGCCCCTACGGTTCGGTGCCAATCGCGGGCACCGCGGTGGCGGCGAGGGTGGGCAGACACGCAGGTCTGCCCCTACGGCGTCGGTGCGTGGAGCGGGCGGTGGTGCGCCCGTACGGGTTTGGTGCCGGTTCGCCCCCTCTCTCGATAACGGCGAGGGCGCAGCCCTCTCCTGTTATCGGGAGAGGGGGCAGCGAGGAACGAGCGGGGGTGAGGGCCCGGTTGACAGATCCCGGCTGCAGGGTGATATTGCCTGTCTTCTGTCGCTTTTTCGGACGAGTCCGTGTAACCGGGGTTCCCTGTAACCATGTACGCCATCATCCGCACCGGCGGCAAGCAGTTCCGTGCCGAGCCGGGCAAGACGCTTCGCATTCCGTCCGTCGACATCGAGCCGGGCGAGAGCCTTACGTTCGACGACGTCCTCCTGGGCGGCGACGGCGACACCGTCAAGGTGGGGCTTCCCACGGTTGCCGGTGCGGCCGTGACCGCCGAGGTCGTACGCCACGGCAAGGGCGACAAGATCATCATCTTCAAGTTCAAGCGCCGCAAGAACTACCGCCGGAAGCAGGGCCACCGGCAGAAGTTCACCGAAGTGCGCATCAACGACGTCAACCTCGGCTAAGGGAGCGCACCGATGGCACATAAAAAGGGCGGCGGCTCTACTCGCAACGGCCGCGACTCGAACGCCCAGCGACTGGGCGTCAAGAAGTTCGGCGGCGAGAAGGTGCTCGCCGGCAACATCCTGGTCCGCCAGCGCGGCACCAAGTTCCACCCGGGCGCCAACGTGATGCGCGCCAGCGACGACACGCTCTTCGCCACGGTGGACGGGGTCGTCCAGTTCGGCCGCAAAGACAAGCTGCGGAAGAAGGTCTCCGTCATCCCGTACGAGGCGCTCGAGGTCATCTCGGCCGAGGTGCCCGTTGAGACGATGGACGTCGCCGCGGACTGACGCGGGGTCAGGGACTACGAAGCCGCTCCGGCAATGCTGCCGGGGCGGTTTTGTTTTGGGAACGGAAGTGCCAAGTGCCAAGTGCTAAGTCCTGAGCGGCAGTGCGTGAGCGCGCTCCTTCACCCAGCACCTAGCACTTAGGACTTAGCACTTCCCTTCCTTGACGCTGGCCGAGCGCGCGGCCTATTCTGTCGGGCTCCAAACCACACCAGAACCGACCAGGCAGATGACTGAGGCGCTCTCCAGCAACTCCATGATGGTGCTCTCCGGCTCGGCCGACAAGTCGATGGCCGAAGAGATGGCGGCGTGCATGGGGGTCGAGCTGGGCGCGGTGACCACCGCCCGGTTCGCGGACGGGGAGATCTTCGTACGGATCGACGACAACGTCCGCGGGCGCGACCTGTACATCGTGCAGAGCACCGTGCCCCCCGCCGACAACATCATGGAGCTGCTGCTCCTGCTGGACGCGGCGCGGCGCGCTTCGGCGGCGCGCGTCACGGCGGTGATCCCGTACTTCGGCTATGCGCGGCAGGACCGCAAGGACCAGCCGCGCGTCGCCATCGGGGCCAAGCTGATCGCGAACCTGATCACCTCCGCCGGCGCGGACCGGGTGCTGAGCGTGGACTTCCACCAGCACCAGCTGCAGGGGTTCTTCGACATCCCGGTGGACCACCTGTACGCGGCGCCGGTGTTCATGAAGTACTTCCGGGAGAAGAACCTCACCAACCTGGTGACGGTGTCGCCGGACGTGGGGTCGGCCAAGATGGCGCGCGGCTTCGCCAAGCGGCTGGGCGCCAGCATGGGGATCATCGACAAGCGGCGCCCCTCCGCCAACGTGGCAGAGGTGATGAACGTCATCGGCGAGGTGGAGGGGAAGGACTGCCTGCTGACCGACGACATGATCGACACGGCCGGCACCATGGCCGAGGCGGCGAGGGCGCTCAAGGAGCGCGGCGCCCGCGACGTGTACGCGTGCGCCACGCACGCCCTGCTCAGCGGGCCGGCGGTGGACCGGCTGGTGAACGCGCCCTTCAAGGAGATCGTGGTCACCAACACGGTGCCGATCCCCCAGGAGAAGCGCTTCCCCACGCTCACCGTGCTCTCCGTGGCGGAGCTGCTGGCCCGCGCGGTGCGGTACACACACTTCAACGAATCCGTCAGCTCGCTCTTCGAAACGGCGTGACCCGCGCGGCCGGCTGACGGCTTGATGTCCGCGTGCGAGTCTTGAACACTCAGGGAGAACGACGATGGCTGCAACTTTGAACGCAACCGCCCGCACAGGGTCGGGGAAGGGTGGCGCCCGCAAGCTGCGCGCGACCGGCAAGGTGCCGGCCGTGGTGTACGGGCATGGCGACAAGAACGTCCCGCTGGCGCTCGACCGCCACGAGCTGGAGCTCCTCCTCCACGGCATCTCGGTGGAGAACACGGTGATCTCGCTGGTGACGGACGGCGGCGCGGGGAAGGACGTGCTGATCCGCGACGTGCAGATGCACCCGTACCGCCCCGAGGTGCTTCACGTGGACTTCATCCAGCTCCACGCGGGCGAGGTGATCCGCATGAAGATTCCCGTGCGCCTGAGCGGCAACCCCGCCGGCGTGCGCGACGAGGGCGCGGTGCTGGACCAGGTGATCTACGACCTCGAAGTCGAGTGCCTGCCGGGGAACATCCCCGAGGCGTTCGAGGTGGACGTCTCCAACCTAGGCGTGGGCGAGTCGATCCGCGTGCACGACGTGTCGTTCCCCGACGTGCGCATCCTGGCCGACGGCGATCTGCCGATCGCGTCCGTGGTGCCGCCGACCGTGGAGCCCGTGGCCGACGCGGACACGGCGGCCGGCGAGCCGGAGGTGATCTCGTCGCGGGTTGCCGAGAACACGTAAGAAACTGAAGTGCCCAGTGCCAAGTGCCTAGTGCCTAGTTTCCTACACTGGGCACTGAGCACTGGGCACTGGGCACTTTCGCGGAGCGAAGACAGTGGCCGGGCTGAAAGTCATCGTTGGACTGGGGAATCCGGGGAAGGAGTACGCGCTCACGCGGCACAACGTGGGGTGGTGGCTCGTGGATGCCCTGGCCGACTCGTGGGGGCTCGGCCGCTTCCGGCTGGACAAGAACGCGGCGGTGGCGCAGGGGCGGATGGAGCCGCACGCCGTGCGCCTGATCAAGCCGCAGACGTACATGAACCGCAGCGGCGCCTCGCTGGGCCCCATCGCCCGGATGAACGCGATCGACGTCACAAAGGACCTGCTGGTGGTGGTGGACGACGTGGCGCTGGAGCCGGGGGTGATCCGCTTTCGCGCTACGGGCTCGCCCGGCGGGCACAACGGGCTCAAGTCGGTGGAGCAGGCGCTGGGCACCAAGGACTATCCGCGGCTGCGCATCGGCGTGGGCGCCAAGCCCCCGGCGATGGACCTGGCGGACTGGGTGCTCTCGCCCCCGCCGCGCGCCGCGCGCGAGGCGATCCTGGACCGCTTTCCCGACCTGATCGACGGGGTGCGGACGTGGATGGATGAAGGGGTGGAAGCCGCCATGAACCGCTACAACGGCTGATCCGCTCCCGCGGGTACGCTCCATGCCTCACCGGGTCCCGGTCGGCCCGTATACACCGAACCCCATCCCCCGAGATCTCGTGTCGCTGACGGAGTTCACCGCATGGACCGGCTGGCCCCTCGGTGTGCTGGGGCTCCTGCTGGCGCTGGGTGCTTTCGCGTACGTGCGCCGGCAGCCCGCCGGCAACGAGGCGATGCGCGACTGGGGCGGGCAGATCCAGCACGGCGCCAACGCCTTCCTCCGCCGCCAGTCCACGGTGCTGGCGGGGTTCATCGTCGTCGCCGCGCTCCTGCTGTGGCCCACGGCGTCGCTCGCCACGGCGGGTGCGTTCGCGCTGGGGGCGGCCACGGGGCTGGCGGTGGGATGGGTGTCGGTGCTCGCGGCCACCCGCGCCAACGTGCGCACCGCCGAGGCCGCGCGCGTGGCCGGCGAGGGGCCGGCGCTGCGAGTGGCGTTCGGCGGGGCGTCCGTGGCGGGGCTGACGGTGGCGGCGCTCGCGCTGCTGGGGCTGGGCGGGCTCTACTTCGGCCTCGTCTACGTGCAGGGCGTCTACCTTCCCGAGGAGTTCGCGCGCTTCGGCGAGATCCTGGCCGGCTACGCGCTGGGCGCGTCCTCCATCGCCCTCTTCGCGCGGATGGGCGCCGGGATCTTCACGAAGTCCGCGGACGTGGGCGCGGACCTGGTGGGGAAGACCGAGGCCAACATCCCCGAGGACGACCCGCGCAACCCCGCCACCGTGGCGGACAACGTGGGCGACTGCGTGGGCGACACGGCCGGGATGGGCGTGGACCTCATGGAGTCGTACGTGGGCGCCATCGTCGCGACGGTGGCGCTGGGCGCGTACAGCCCCGCCTACGCCAACAACCGCGTGGAAGCCGTCGCGCTGCCGCTGTTGCTCGCGGCGGCGGGCTTTCTGGCGTCGGTGCTGGCGCTGATCGGGGTGCGGCTGATGAAGAGCACGCGCCCCGCGCTGGCGATGCGCGCCGCCACGCTGGGCGCCCTGGCCGTCTTCTTGGTGGCCGCCTTCGCGATCGTGAGCCTGCTCGGGTTGGATCTGGAGGACCCCGCGGGGGCCGCGTACAGCCGCTTCGGACCCTTCTGGGCGATCCTGGCCGGCGTGATCGCGGCGGTGGCGATCGCCGCGGCCACCGATTTCTACACCACCTCGCGTCCCATCCGGCGCATCGCGGAGGCGGCGCGGGGCGGGGCGGCCACGACCATCCTCATGGGGCTGGCGATCGGGATGGAGTCGACGGCGATCCCCCTCCTCCTGATCGCCCTGGCGACGTGGGTGGCGCACGAGGCGGCCGGTCTGTACGGCATCGGCGTGGCGGCGGTGGGGATGCTCGCCACGGTGGGCACCTCGATCACGCTGAACGCCTTCGCAGCCATTTCGGACACGGCGGGCGGCATCGCGCGCATGAGCCACCTGGGGAACGAGACGCGCCGCATCACCCAGACGCTCAAGGCCGCGGGGAGCGCGGCGGCGGCGGGCGGCAAGGGCGTGGCGATCGGCGCCGCGGCCCTCACTTCGCTCGCGCTCTTCTCCGCCTACGCCTCGGCGGTGCGGCTGGAGTCGATCGACCTGATCCACCCCTTCGTCCTGCTGGGGCTGCTGCTGGGCGGCGGCGTGCCGTTCTTCGTCGGCGCCCTAACCCTTGCCGCGGTGGGGCGCACGTCGGCCAAGGTCGCGGCCGAGTCGCGCCGGCAGTTCGCGGAGATCCCGGGGCTGATGGAGGGCACCGTGCAGCCGGACTCCGCGCGCTGCGTCGACATCGCCACGCAGGCGTCGCTGCGCGAGGCGGCGGTGCCTTTCCTCATCGCCATCCTGGTGCCGGTGATCGTGGGCGCCGCGCTGGGGACGGAGGCGCTGGGTGGCGTTCTCGTGGGCGCCACCGTGACGGGGATCCTCCTGGCGCTCTTCATGACCAACGCGGGCGAGGCGTGGGACAACGCGCGCAAGTGGATCGAGTCCGACCCCGACACGCACCCCGGCTCCGAGCTCCACACGGCCGCCGTGCTGGGCGACACTGTCGGCGACCCGATGAAGGACGCCGCGGGCCCGTCGTTCAACATCCTGATCAAGCTGATGGCTGTGATCGCGCTCGTCCTCGCGCCCTGGTTCCTGTCCCTGCGCGGCCAGGAGGTCACTCCCGTCCCACAGGCCGGCGAGGAAGAGTCGATGGCCGTGCCGCGCATGGAGATGCCGCGCGGCTGACGGCGGAACAGCAATCTCACACAGAGACACAGAGAGAACTTCGTTGTCTTTCCTCTGTGTCTCTGTGTTCCTGTGTGAGCCATGCAGTTGTTTGGACCTTTCGGGGTGCGTTGCGTGTAGAGGTGCGGAACCCACGCAACCCGAACCACCGCATGCACTTGCTGAAGAATAGCCTCCTTCGCTTTCTATCTGCCGTCGCCGTGCTCGCCGCCGCCGCGTGCACTGACCTGCCCACCGGACCCGCCACGCTCGATGATACCCTCGACGGGATCGACGTGTCGCACTGGCAGGGCACCATCGACTGGCAGGCGGTGCGCGGGGGCGGCATCGACTTCGCGTTCATCAAGGCGACCGAGGGCGGCACGTACACCGACCCGCAGTTCGCGCGCAACTGGGCCGCCGCCGCGGACGCGGGGATCACGCGCGGGGCGTACCACTACTTCCGCCCCAACGCGGACGCGGTGAAGCAGGCCGAGCACTTCCTACGCGTCACCGGCCTCCGCGCCGGTGACCTGCCCGCCGTGCTGGACGTCGAGACTTCGGACGGGGTGGCGGGGGATTCGCTGCTGCGCGCGGTCCGCACGTGGCTGGAGACGGTGGAGCGCGCCACGGGGAAGCGCCCCATCGTCTACACCTATCCGGACTTCTGGAACCGCTACGTTGCCGCTTCGCCCGGGGCATACCCGCTCTGGATCGCATCCTACGGCCGCGAGCAGCCGCTGATGCCGTCCACCGGGTGGAGCGACTGGACCTTCTGGCAGAGCTCCGCCATCGGCCGCGTCCCAGGCATCCAGGGCGACGTGGACCTGGACCACTTCCGCGGCGGAAGCACCGAGCTCGCGGCCCTGACCAGCGGCTCCGGACCCCTGTTCGCGCGCCGCTGACTCCTGAATCCGCCCATCCGATCCAACCGCCCGCTTACCGCGCCATGATGTTCGCCACGCCTCCGTTGCGCCGGCTCGTGCCCGGCGCCCTCGCCCTGCTCGTCCTCGCCGGCACCGCGCTGCGGGCCGATGCGCCGCGCCGCGTGCGGGGGATCGACGTCTCGCACCACCAGGGCCGCATCAACTGGACGGCGGTGAAGGGCGACGGCATCCGCTTCGTCTTCATCAAGGCCACCGAAGGTGGCGACTGGACCGATCCGCACTTCCGGCGCAACTGGGCGAACGCGCGCGAGGCCGGCCTCCTGCGCGGCGCGTACCACTACTACCGTCCGCAGACGCACTCGGCCGTGCAGGCGCGGCACTTCCTGCGGCGTGTGGAGATCGGCGCCAACGACCTGCCGCCCGTGCTCGACGTGGAGGCGACCGACGGCGTGGCCGACGCCACGATCCGCCGCGGGATGCGCAACTGGCTGCGCATGGTGGAAGAGGAGACGGGGAAGCGCCCCATCATCTACGTGAGCCGCCGCTTCGCGCCGCGCCTCGCCGCCGACTTCGGCGACTACCCGCTCTGGATCGCGGACTACCGCAGCGACGGGCCGGCGGTGCCGCGCGGGTGGGGGCGGTGGACCTTCTGGCAGCACTCGGAGCGGGGAAGGGTGAAGGGCATCCGCGCGCCGGTGGACCGCAACTGGTTTCGCGGAACGCTGGAGGAGCTTCGCGGCTTCGCGCAGCGGAGTTGACGCTCGCCGCGCAGGGGTTACATTTCAGAGTCCGGCCGGGACCCCGCGAGGTGTCCCGGCCGCTTCGTTTGCAACTCCATCCTTGACGGATGTTCGACATGCTGAAGCTTGGGATCGTGGGGCTCCCCAACGTGGGGAAGTCCACCCTGTTCAACGCCCTCACCGCCGCGGGCGCCGACGCCGCCAACTACCCGTTCTGCACCGTGGAGCCGAACGTGGGGAACGTGGAGGTGCCCGACCCGCGCGTGGACCTGCTGGCCGAGAAGGTGAAGCCGCAGCGCGTGCTGCGCGCGGTGGTGCAGTTCGTGGACATCGCCGGGCTGGTGGAGGGCGCCTCGCAGGGCGAAGGGCTCGGCAACCAGTTCCTCAGCAACATCCGCGAGACCGACGCGGTGGTGCACGTCGTCCGCTGCTTCGACGATCCGGACGTGGTGCACGTGATGGGGAGCGTGGACCCCGTTCGCGACCGCGAGGTCATCAACCTGGAGCTCGCCCTCAGCGACCTCGCCGTCGTGGAGAAGCGCCTCGACCGCGCTCGCAAGGCCGCCCGGGGCCAGGACCGCGACGCGCTCGCCGAGGTCGGCCTCCTAGAGCGGCTCCTGGAGGCGCTCGGTGCCGGCAAGGCCGCGCGCGTGGTGCAGGCGAACGAGGAGGAGTCCAAGATCCTGCGCTCGTACAACCTGCTCACCAGCAAGCCGGTGCTCTACCTGGCCAACGTCGCCGAATCGGACCTCCCCGAGGGCGACAACGAGCACGTGCGCGCGCTGCGCACCGCGGTAGAGGCGAGCGGCGAGCGCGCGGAGATCATCCCCATCAGCAGCAAGATCGAGAGCGAGCTCGCCGAGCTCCCGCCGGAGGAGCGCGACGAGTTCCTGGGATCGCTGGGCCTGAACGAGCCCGGCCTGCACACGCTGATCCGCACGGGATACGCGCTGCTGGGGCTGCAGGTCTACTTCACCGCGGGCGAAAAGGAAGTGCGCGCCTGGGAGATCCCGGTGGGTGCCCGCGCCCCCCAGGCCGCCGGCGTCATCCACTCCGACTTCGAGCGCGCCTTCATCCGCGCCGAGACCGTGGCCTGGGACGACTTCGTGAAGACCGGCTCCGTGAAGACCGCCCGCGAGCAGGGGCTGATGCGGTCGGAAGGCAAGGAGTACGTGGTAAAGGATGGGGACATCCTGTTGTTCCGGACGAGCGCGTAGCCGATTCACGCCCGTCATAAGCGGAGCCCCGCCAGCACCTGCTGGCGGGGCTCGTTGTTTCAGTGGTAAAGGTCATCAGATGCCACCACTCAAACGCGGGACTAGTCGCCTGTCCCAATCGGAACGTGCCGTTGGAGAAACGTGCCAAACACCATCGCACCAAACACTTACAATACGGAGCTACCACCGGAAAAAGGGTTGACAAGGGCCCCTGGGTGGATCACACTTGATCCCGTAAGCTCACCCTCAACGGGCAGTCACGATGCGCCGCACGGTTGTTGACCCAGATCCTCAAGCATCCGAGAGCACGGCGCCTGCGCTGGAGAGCCTCGAGTGCGAGTTGTTCTTGAGGGAGTACGAAGAGGCGTATGCGAAGCTTCGCGACGATCCCGCCGCACTGGCTGAGTTTGAAGCGGGCCGTCGTGAGTTCGACGGCACCCTCATCGACGGCCTCGAGAACGAGGTCCCCTGACGCCGCGGCCACGGGTCCGCTCTGGGCGCCGGAATGTCGTACGATGATCCCCGGCTGCGCCGTAGCGCGGCTCGTTAACCCGAGATCTGAGAGCGGAACCATGGCAAGCGATTTCGTCTTTGTCCGCCCTTCGTTTGCGCGAGGCATCGCTCGCCTCATGGACATCCGTGGAGCGCTCAACCGCACTGCGTATGATTTGAGCGAATCACCTGCGGAAGCCGATACGAAGGCGCTTCTGAGCGATTGGCAGGTGCTCGCCGGGGACATACGCGGGGCGTTCGAGGAAACCTCCAACCGCGTTGCGGAAGCAGGAAAGGCCCCGCGTGGGGCGAGATAGCAAACCGGCACGGGTCGAAAGCAGGCCCATCGACACGCCCGATGAGCGCGGTTCTCGACTCGTTGGGCGTGTCACGTTTGAGGGGCCGATGCCGCCGCCGGCACTGGTTCGCGAGTACGAAGAGATTTTGCCGGGGGCCGCTCAATTCTTCTTCAGCACGCTTGACCGTCAGTCGAGGCACCGCCAGGAGCTTGAAGCAAAGGTGGTAGACGCGAACATCGCCAACGAGAAAACGGGGATGTGGTTGGGTTTCTTCTTAGCGGTACTGATGATCTGTTGCGGCGCCTTCCTGATTCATGAAGACAAGGACCCGCAGGGGCTCGCTCTGATTGGCGCGACGATCATCACGCTTGCGGGCATCTTCATTTACGGACGGCACCGCACCACGAAGGAGTTGCGCGCCAAAGATCCAACGCAAGCCGTACAGTAGTCCCCATACCGCTCCACCAACCTTTGGCCTACCCCCCCGGTTGTGTATTTGGCCCGTCTCCGCTACATTCCCGTGCTGCCCCCCGACCGGGGGCAGCACTTTTTCATGCCTGCTCCGCGCGCACCGCACGGGGCCTCATGTCCAAAGGACGGTGCCTTTTGTCGGATTACGAAGTCGTGTACATCTTCCACCCGTCGCTCGAGGATGAGCGGATCGAGGAGAAGATCGAGCGCTTCCACGGGATGCTTACGGGCGAGCGTGGCGGCGAGATCACCGCGGTGGACCACTGGGGGAAGCGCCCCCTGGCGTACGAGATCGCGGACCAGACCACCGGCCACTACACCGTGGCCCACTTCTCGGCCCCGGCCGAGGCGCTCCCCGAGTTCGAGCGCCTGCTGAAGCTGGACGACGAAGTCCTTCGCTACCTCGTGGTGGTGAACGAGGGCGACCTGCAGACCACACCGGTCCCGCCCGCTCCGAAGCGTGACGAGGAGTCCGAAGACGACGGGGAGGACGAGTAAGATGAAATCTTCGCGCAAGGTTTGCCCCGTGTGTGAGACCGGGCTGAGCTCCGTGGACTACAAGGACGAGAAGACGCTCGGCCGCTTCGTGACCGAGCGTGGCAAGATCCTGCCTCGCCGGATCAGCGGGATGTGCGCGCGCCACCAGCGCCAGATCGGGACCGCCATCAAGCGCGCCCGTTTCCTGGCCCTGCTGCCGTACATCGCGGGCTTCGAGTCGTAACCGGGCAAGGGAGAAACTACGATGCAGGTCATTCTCAGACAGCGTCTGGAGAACCTCGGCGAGACCGGGGACCTGGTGGACGTGAAGCCGGGCTACGCTCGCAACTACCTGATCCCCCGTGGCTTCGCCTACGAGGCGACCGCGGGGAACGTGAAGCGGATCGAGACGGAGCGGGCGTCGGTGGCCAAGCGTGAGGCCGCCACCCTGACCGAGGCGCGGCAGCGCGCCGCCTCCATCGAGGGCGTTTCGCTCACCTTCAATGCTCGCGCCGGGCAGGAAGGGAAGCTGTTCGGCTCCATCACCGTGGGCGACATCGCGGACAAGCTGGCCGAGCAGGGGATCCAGATCGACCGCCGCCAGATCGAGCTCGACGAGCCGATCAAGGCCCTCGGCGTGACTTCGGTGCCGGTGCGTCTACACACCGACGTGCGGCCGGAGCTCAAGGTGTGGGTGATCGCGGAAGACTGAAGTGCCGAGTGCCAAGTGCCGAGTGCTCAGTTGGAAGCGCACTCACACGCTAACGCACTTCTGTTGAAGTACCGGGGGCGGCCCGCCACGCGGCGGGCCGCCCTGTTTTCGTGGCGAGAACGTGATCGTTGCAGCGGGATTGGGGGGTGAATAACTTTCGCCCAGCTCCTTCCGCAGCCCCACGCCACGCCACTGGAGACGCCCCATGCTCATTCGCGCAGCGGTTTTCGTGTGTGCAGCCATCGTTCTGTCCGCCGATGCGGCGCATGCGCAGCAGTCGGCGCGCCGCACCTGGGTGATCCCGCACGTGCTGGAGCGGCCGAGCCGCGCCGCGACGGAGCTGCACATGGTCAACCTGGACCGCAGCGCGACGGTGGAGGTGAGCGTGTTCGCCAACGACGGCCAGCCGATGAAGTCGCGGAGCGGACAGGCGGTGTGCAACCCGTGCAGGATCACCTTCACGGCGAGCCCCAAGCAGGTGTTCTCGCTCCGCGAGCGCATCGAAGCCGCCGGCGGGTACGCGGGGGAACCGATGAGCGGGTACATCGTATTCACCGCCACCGCGCCGGCTGGAGTGAACATGCAGAGCTTCGTTGTGAACTCCCACACCTCCGCGGCGAACCTGAGCGTCTTCGGCTACGCCCCGGAAGAGGTCAGGAGCACGCTCAACCCGTAGATCCGCGGCACGCCTGGCGATGCCGGTGCGGAGGGGGAGCGGCGCGAAGCCGCTCCCCCTCATTCAGTTGCGCTGGCGATCCTAACCGGCCGCTGTACTCAAAAAGGACGCGGATGGCACCTGACTTGCCGCCCGCACATGCATCTCCGCCGGTACACGGCGGGGAACGACTATCCGAACGATCGCGATCCTGGAGACCGATGAGCACCACCCCCGTCACGCCGCACAGCCTCGACCTTCCGCCCGAAGTCGCCCGCGCCGCCGAGCACCTGTTCGACCGCAAGGCGCAGGACGTGACGCTTCTGGACCTGCGCGGGATCTCCACCGCGACGGACTTCTTTCTGATCGCCACCGGCACCTCGGACACGCACGTCTCCGCCATCTCGGACCACGTGGTGGAGGAGCTTCGCGCCAGCGGCACGCGCCCGCTCAACGTGGAGGGGTCGCGCGGCGGCCGCTGGGTGCTGATCGACTACTTCTCCTTCGTGGTGCACGTCTTCCACCCGGCCGCGCGCGAGTTCTACCAGCTCGAGCGCCTGTGGGGCGACGCGCCCACGCACGTGCTGGTGCCGGCGGAAGGGGCGGCGGCGTAAAGGGCAGGGAATAGGGAATAGGGAATAGGGATTAGGAACCGCCTCGTTGTTCACCTGGTCCCTGATCCCTATTCCCTAATCCCTGAATCCTATCCTTGCCACGCGCCGACGCCCGCGTGTACTATTGCCCGCGTCCCGGCAACGACCTTCCGTCACGTTTGCGCCTCGCCGGGCAGACATCCGCTCCCATCGATGACCGACATCCACGCGACTTCGGGCTCGGCCGGCCGCAAGCTGCCCGAGCCCACGTTCTTCGATCCCAGCTTCGAGCGCCTTCCGGCCGCGGCTTCGTTCGACGCGTCGCGCACCGGGCCGGTGCTCCTCCTCTTCGACCGCGCCGCCGACCGCGACTGGGTGGCGGACGCGGCGATCGCCATCGCGACGGGGTGGAACGCCACCGGGCAGCGCACCGTGCTGGCAGACCTGGGGCTGGACGATCCCATGCTCGCCGAGCGGATCGGGATGTCGAGCATGGAAGGGGTGGTGGACATCTTCCTGTACGGCGCATCGCTCGCCCGCAGCGCGCGGCCCGTGCCCGGGAGGGGCTTCTATCTGATCTCCGCCGGCACCTACACCCCCGACTCCACCGCCATCCTCCGCGACGGGCGCTGGGAGAAGATCATCGCGGGGTTCCGCTCGGCGGGGGCGTCGCTGCTGGTCTTCGTGCCGTCCGACGCGCCGGGGCTGCCGTCGCTGGCGCGCTGGGCGTACGACGCCATCATGCTGGGCGAGCAGTCGCACGAGGCCGAGCTGTCGCGCGACGCGCCGGGCGGGGTCACGATCCACGCCTGGCTCACGCCGCCCTCGCAGGGCCCGCGTGCCGACGCCGCACCCCGTGCCGCCGCCATACCCGTGTCGCCGGCCGCGGCCGCGCCGCCCGCGCCGCAGCGGTTCGCCGAGCCTGAGGCGCCGACGGGGATCCGCCCCTGGCTGGCCGCGCCGCGCGATGCGCAGCCGCACAGCGGTGGCGAGGAATTCCGCACGGCGGAGGACACCGTCGGCGCGCCCGCGGCGACGCTCCCGGTGCCCGACCCGGAGTGGGAGGAGCCTGAGCAGAAGCCGGTGAAGAAGAGCCGCCTGGCGCCGATCCTCACCCTTCTCCTCCTGCTGGCGGTACTCGCGGGGGCGGTGTACATCCTCCTCCAACAGTATCCGCAGCTCCTGGGCGGCACTCCCGGCGGGGCCAAGGCCGATCCGCCCGCGAAGACGACGGCCGTGGCCCCCCAAGAAGCGGTGGCCGCGGCGGGGACGGCGCTCCCCTTCACCGTGTTCGTGAAGGCGTATCCCCGCTACGAGGATGCGCGCCGCTTCGCGTCTTCGGTGGCGGCGAAGTTCCCGGACGCGCGCTTCTACGTGACGCCGGAGATGACGAGGGACAAGCTCTACTACAAGGTCTTCTCCGGCGCGCTGGCGGACTCGGCGGACGCGGTGGCGCTGCGGGAGCGGCTCATGCGCAGCGGCGACGTCGACGCGGAGGACGTGGGGACGTCCGACGACCTGATCCTCGTGCGCCCCTACGCGCTGGAGCTGGGGGAGCTTCCCACGCAGGCGGCGGCGCAGGCGCGGGCGGACTCGCTGAACGGGCGCGCCATCCCGGCGTACGCCGTGGCGGTGCCGTTCAGCGACGGCACCGAGCGGTACAAGGTGTACGGCGGCGCCTTCGAAGACTCCGCGGGCGCGGCGCCGATGCTCAGGATGGTGCAGCAGGCAAGACCGACACTCCCCGCGCGCCTGGTGGCGCGCACCGGCCGGGCGCCCGCCCCGCAGAAATGAGGCTCCGCAGGCTCCAGCTCCACGGCTTCAAGTCGTTCGCGGACCGCACCACCATCGAGCTCCGCGACGGCGTGACGGCCATCGTAGGCTCCAACGGCTGCGGCAAGTCGAACACGGCGGACGCGGTGCGCTGGGTCCTCGGCGAGCAGCGGGCCAGCGCCCTCCGCGGCGGCAAGATGGAAGAGGTGATCTTCCAGGGCAGCGTCCGCAGGCGTCCCCTCCACTACGCCGAAGTCGCCCTCGTCTTCTCCAACGAAGACGGCTCCGTTCCCATCCCCCAGAGCGAAGTCGAGATCACCCGCAAGGTGTACCGCGAGGGCGGCAGCGAGTATTCGCTCAACCGCGCGCCGTGCCGCCTGCGCGACATCCACGACCTCCTGCGCGACACGGGGCTCGGGTCCGACGCCTATTCGATCATCGAGGCGGGGATGATCGACTCGATCCTGAGCGAGAAGGCGGAGGAGCGCCGCGCGATGTTCGAGGAAGCGGCCGGGATCGGCAAGTACAAGGACCGCCGCCGCGCCGCGCAGCGCCGCCTGGAGGGGGCCGAAGGGGACCTCACGCGGCTCAACGACCTGGTGGCGGAGGTGGAGAACAAGGTGCGCTCGCTCGCCCGCCAGCGGCGGCGGGCGCAGCGCTACGAGGAGCTCCAGGCGCGGCGGCTGGATCTGGAGGTGGCGCTGGCGACCGCCGAGGTGGCCGCCCTCACCGCCGCGCTGGGCGAGGGCGAGCGGCGGCTGGCGGATCTGGAGCGGATCGTTCACGACGCCGGCATCGAGCGCTCCACCGCGGAGACGGTCGTACAGGAGCGGCGGATCGAGACGGCGGAGCTGGGCCGGCGCCGCGCGGAGGTGGCGGGGCGCGTGGATGCCGTGCGCCAGCGGCTGGATGCCCGCGAGCGCGAGATCCTGCTGGCGGACGAGCGCCGCGGCCACGCCGAGCTCCGCATCGCGCAGCTCGTGAGGGAGCGCGGGGAGCTGGCTGAACGCGCCGCCGCCCAATCCGCCGAGGCCGTGCGCCTGGAGGCGGAGCGCGAGCGCGTGCAGGCGCGCGTGGACGGCACCCGCGAGCGCCTGGAAACGCGCGTGGAGGAGAACGAGGCGCTGCGTGCGACCCTCACCGGCCATCGCCAGGCGAGCGAGGCCGCCGCGACCCGCCAGCGCGACATCGCCCGCGACATCGCCGCCGCGGAGGGGGAGCGCGCTTCGGCGGAGCGGCGCAGGCAGGAGGGGCTGGAGCGCGCCGAGCGGCTGAGCATGCAAACGGAGCAGCTCGGCTCGGAGATCGACCGCATGGGCGAGCAGACGGAGCTGTGGAGCGGCCAGGGCGACACCCTCCGCGACCGCCTGGACGCTGCTTCCGACGCCGCCACCCAGGCGCGCGAGGAGATGCGCGTCCTGCGCGGGCGCGAGGCGCCGTTGCGCGATGGACTGCGCGCGGCGCAGGACCGTGTCTCGCGCCTGGGCGCGCAGGTGGCCGCG
>DASVTZ010000245.1 GCA_036387335.1 Longimicrobium sp. | reverse complement strand
CGGACCGGCGCCATCCTGGGCGGCCAGATGTGGGGCGGCCTGGAGCGCGCCGACGCCGAGCGCGCCTCGCACTCCGCCGTGCTGGGGTGGAACCAGCGGCTGAGCCTGAACGGCGGCTGGGCGCTCAACGTGCTCGCCGAGCGCCACTTCGGCCTGAACCGCGCCTCGCTCCTGGATCCGACGCGCGCCCTTCCCTTCGCGCAGACGGAGCGCGACCGCTGGTCGACGGGCGCCGGGGTCGAGTACCTCCCCACCGACAGCGCGCTGCGCTTCTCGGCTCGCGCGGAGCTGCACGGCGGCGCGGAGGCCCAGGGCTACCGCATCGACGTGGCAGGCGACCTTCCCATCGGCTCGTCCGCGGCGCTCCTCACGCGGCACGACTGGTGGCAGGACAACCGCAACGTGGGCAACGCGATGCAGCTCGCCCGCCGTGACCGCTCCCTGGTCGGCCTGGCGATGCGCCCCGCACAGCACAACGACCTGAACGTGCTCGCCAAGCTGGAGTGGCGGAACACGGTCAACCCGCTCCTCGCCGGCGGCGTGGGCTCGCCGGCTCTCTCCGAGCGGCGGCTGATCGGCGCCACGGACGCGCTGTGGGCCGTGCGCCAGGGCACCGAGATCGGCGCGCGCTACGCGGTGCGCTGGGCTTCGCGCCAGGACAGCAGCACGGCGCTGGGCGCGGTGTCGAACCTGGCGCACTTCGGCGGCGCGCGCCTCCAGCAGGAGCTCCGCGGCCCGCTGTCGATGCGGATGGACGGACGCGTGCTGCTGGACGCGACCGGGCGGGCCTCGCGGTGGAACCTGGCGCCGGCGCTGGTGGCCGCGCTGGGGCCGCGGGTTGAAGTGGAGGGCGGCTACCGCTTCGGTAACCTGATCGATCCCGACTTCGCGCAGCAGGGCGGGCGCGGCTTCTATGCCACTTTGGGCGTGCGCTTCACGGAGAGCGCGCTGACCAGCGCGGCGGACTTCTGGCGCGAGCGCATCGCGCGAGACCGATAAGAACCAAGGCACATTCTGATGGCACTCCCCAACGCGAAGCGCCCCCTGGTCGCCCTGGCGGACGACGACGAGATCCACGCCGAGGTGGTCTCCATGTGGCTGGACCGCTGCGGCTTCGAGGTCGTGCGGTTCGGCACCGGCGACGAGCTGCTGGCGTGGGCGCAGGGCGGCCCGGCCACCCGCCCGGACGCCCTCCTTCTGGACGTGGAGATGCCCGGCCGTGACGGGTTCCAGGTCCACCAGGAGCTGCGCCGCATCACCGACTTCTCCGCCACGCCGACCGTCTTCGTGAGCGGCATCGCGCCGGACCGATTGGCGGAGCGCGCGCGCGAGGTGGGCGCGCAGGCGTCGCTGCACAAGGACGAGCACCTGCTCCCCCTGCTGAGCGCCTGGCTGACCGCCACGCTCCTCCCGCCCGCGGTATAGTTCCGCGGAAAAGATATCGGCTCACGCGGAGACGCGGAGGCGCAGAGAGGATTTCTCTCCGTGCCTCCGCGTCTCCGCGTGAGCCCTTTGCTGTTATCCGGCACGGACATTGTAGACGACCGCGTCACGCGGCCCGCATGGCGCCGCTCACGACGACCGACAGGAGCACGCATGCTGACCGAAGAACAGCGCACGACCGTGGAGCGCCTCCTCATCCGCGAGCGCGAGCAGGTGCTGGACGCGATCGGGCATCACGACGCCGAGGTGCAGGACCTGCGCGACCGGGCGGGCGAGCTGAGCCAGTACCGCGTCCACCCCGCCGACCTCGCGACGGAGAGCCAGGAGAAGGAAAAGGACTTCATGATCACCAGCATGGAGGGCGGCCGTCTGTACGCCATCGACGATGCCCTCCGGCGGCTCTACGACGATCCCGAGTCCTTTGGCCGTTGCGCCCGCTGCGACAAAGACATCGAGTGGGAGCGCCTCGAGGTGATCCCCGAGACTACCCTTTGCGCCGAACACGCGCGGGTGCTGGACGAGGAGACCGGCGACGCGGACGCGGCGGATCCGCGGGAGGCGTCGCGGGCGGGGGAGTAGACGGCATGCGGCACCCTCTTCCACGCGAGCCGTGGGGGAGGGGCGTTGTGGCCGGACCTGGATTGCGGGCGACGGTGCCGGGGAGGGCACGGGCAGCCACGTGGGGCGGCCCCTACGACGATCGGTATTCGATGCAGGGGTCCGGGGCCAGGGCAGGGGAGGGCAGACACGCAGGTCTGCCCCTACCGGATCGGTGCGGCCGGACGGGCATCGGAGCGGTGCCGGGCACGGGCGCGATAAATCGCGCCCGTGCCGGATCTGTGCTGTTCTCCCCCTCACCCGCCCTGCGCCCCCGCAGGCGGGGGAGGGGGTCGGGGGGAGGGGGCCTCCCCCCTCACACCACGTCCCGCAGCAGCAGCTGCAGCGCCTCGCGCGCCCGCATCACCCGCATCTTGAGTGCGCTGATCCCCGTTTCCAGGCGATCGGCCATTTCCTCGTACGACAGGCCCTCGACGTGCTTCAGGAGGAAGGCCTCGCGCTGGGCTTCGGGGAGGCGGGCGAGGGCGGCTTCGACGACGCGGCCCAGCTCGCTGCGCTCCAGGACCGTGGCGGGGTCCTCGTCGTCGGAGGTGGAGGCGGTGTCGTCCTTGAGCTCGACGGTGTGCTGGCGGCGGTTCTTGAGCCAGTCGCGGCAGCGGTTGCGGAGGATGCGAAAGATCCAGGCGGCGAAGCGCGACGGGTCGTTGCAGGTGTGCAGGCGCGTGTACGCCTTCACCAGCGAGTCCTGCACCAGGTCCGCCGCCGCGTCCGCGTCGCCCACCATGCCGAGTGCATGACGGAAGAGCGGATCCTGGTAGCGCTCCACCAGGATCGCGTAGCGCTCGCCCTCGCCGCCGAGGATGCGCTGGATCAGCTCCGAGTCAGTGGAATCGTGCACGCGGCACCGCACATGGAAAAACGGGGCCGCGCCGGCCGCGCCGCCCCGCGCACACCGTTCCACGACGCCCTGTTTCACCTTGCGAGGCGCTGGGGGCGTTGCTATGTTGGCCCGCCTCCGCTGGCCCGGATGCTGCACCGCCGCGGGGCGCCCGCCGGGGCACCGCGGTACACCGGCGGGGAGTCGCCAAACTTACGTTCGCACAAGCGCTTGAGGAAGCGGAAATGGCCGCCAAGGGTCTCGAAGGGGTGGTCGTCGGCCAGTCCAGGCTGAGCTGGATCGACGGGGCTAACGGGGAGCTGATCTACGGGGGGTACGACATCGACGACCTCGCGCGGAACACCACCTTCGAGGAGGTCTGCTACCTCCTCTGGAACGGCTCGCTCCCCACCCAGCAGCAGTTGGACGAGCTGAACGGGCAGATCGCCGCGCAGCGCCGCGTTCGCCCCGAGATCATGGACATGATCCGCGCCTTTCCCAAGGACGCGGACCCGATGGCCGTGCTGCGGACGGTGACCTCCGCGCTCGGCATGTACGATCCGGCCGCGGACGACAACTCGGAGCCGGAGCTGCGCCGCAAGGCGATCCTGCTCACCGCGCAGCTCCCCACGGTGACGGCGGCGTACGACCGCATCCGCCGCGGGCTGGAGCCGGTGGAGCCCAAGGACGGGCTGGGCACGGCGGCCAACTTCCTCTACATGCTCAACGGCGAAGAGGCCAACGAGACGCGCATCCGCACCATGGACGTCGCGCTCGTGCTGCACGCCGAGCACGGGATGAACGCCTCCACCTTCGCCGCGCGCGTCACGGCGGGGACGCTGTCGGACGTCTACTCCGCGATCACCTCCGCGATCGGCACCCTCAAGGGTCCGTCGCACGGCGGGGCGAACGTGGAGGTGATGAACATGCTCCGCGAGATCGACGAGAGCGGCACCACGCCCAAGGAGTGGGTGCGGGACGCGCTCGCGGGCGGGCGGCGGGTGATGGGCTTCGGCCACCGCGTGTACAAGGCCACCGACCCGCGCGCCACCGTGCTGCGCGAGCTGGCAGACAAGATCATGGCCGAGGCGGGCGAGACCAAGTGGCTCGACCTCTCCGACCAGATCCGCAGCGTGATGGGCGAGGAGATGGAGGCCAAGGGGAAGAAGATCTACCCCAACGTGGACTTCTTCTCGGCCTCGGTCTACACGACGCTGGGCATCGAGATGGACCTGTTCACCGCCGTGTTCGCCATGGCGCGGACGCCGGGGTGGACGGCGCACCTCTTCGAGCAGTACGCCAACAACCGCCTGATCCGCCCGGAGGCGGAGTACGTGGGCCCGCGCGACCTCAAGGTCAAGCCCATCGCGGAGCGGTAGCGACAACGGCGGACCACCGCCTTCGGGGGCGCGGCGGAGTGCCCGCCGCGCCTCTTTTAACAGCAGTGCCAAGTGCTCAGTGCCAAGTGCTCAGTGGCTCCGCGTGCGGACCGGGCACCTGCTACTGAGCACTAGGCACTAGGCACTAGGCACTAGGCACTTAGCACTCAGCACTTCCGTCCTTCAAACCTTTCCACGAGCCTAACCCCATGTCCGACTGGCAGCCCACTCCCCCCGCGGGCGGCGAGCGCATCGAGATCCGCGACGGCGCGCTCCAGGTCCCCGACCAGCCCATCCTTCCCTTCATCGAGGGCGACGGCACCGGGCCCGACATCTGGGCGGCATCGCAGCCGGTCTTCGACGCCGCCGTGGAGCGGGCGTACGGCGGCAAGCGGCGCATCCATTGGATGGAGGTGCTCGCCGGCGAGAAGTCCTTCAACCAGACCGGGAGCTGGCTCCCCGACGCCACGCTGGACGCCTTCCGCGGCTACCTGGTGGGGATCAAGGGGCCGCTCACCACGCCCGTCGGCGGCGGCATCCGCTCGCTGAACGTGGCGCTGCGCCAGGTGCTGGACCTGTACGCCTGCGTGCGGCCGGTGCGCTGGTTCGAGGGGGTCCCCTCGCCCGTCAAGCGCCCGGGCGACGTGGACATGGTGATCTACCGCGAGAACACCGAGGACATCTACGCCGGCATCGAGTTCGAGGAAGGCACCGACGACGCGGCCCGCTTCAGCCAGCTCCTGGCCGAGAACTTCGGCGCCCGCTTCAAGAAGGTTCGCTTCCCCGAGACCAGCGGCTTCGGCATCAAGCCCGTGTCGCGCGAGGGGACGGAGCGCCTGGTGCGCGCGGCCATCGAGTACGCTCTGGCGAACGGGCGCCGCTCGGTGACGCTGGTGCACAAGGGGAACATCATGAAGTTCACCGAGGGCGCCTTCAAGACGTGGGGCTACGAGCTGGCCGAGCGCGAGTTCGGTGACCGCGTCTTTACCTGGGCCGAGTACGACCGCATCAAGGACGCGCAGGGCGAGGATGCGGCCAACGCGGCGCAGAAAACGGCCGAGGGCAACGGGCGCATCATCATCAAGGACTCGATCGCCGACGCCTTCCTGCAGCAGATCCTGACGCGCGGCCGGGACTACGACGTGATCGCTACGCTCAACCTGAACGGCGACTACGTATCCGACGCGCTCGCGGCGCAGGTGGGCGGCATCGGGATCGCGCCCGGGGCGAACATCAACTACGTTACCGGTCACGCCATCTTCGAGGCGACGCACGGCACCGCGCCCAAGTACGCCGGCAAGGACCAGGTCAACCCGGGCTCGGTGATCCTCTCGGGCGAAATGATGCTCCGCTACATGGGTTGGGGCGAGGCGGCGGACCTGATCATCAGGGGGCTGGAAGGCGCGATCAGCGCCAAGACCGTTACTTATGACTTCGAGCGGCTGATGGAGGGCGCCACCAAGGTGTCGTGCTCCGAGTTCGGCCGCCGGATCATCGCCCACATGTAGGGTGTACGTGCCGCCCGGCCGCATAAGCGACGCCGGGCGGTTCGTTTTTCCCATGGCAAGCAAAGCATCCTGATGAACATTTCCGTTCGCCGCGCCGGCCCGGCCGGGCAGCGGACCCCGCTGCTCGTGGCCCCCATCTTCGAGGGCGCCGCTCCCGATGCGTCCCTGGGTGCGGAGGCCGCCGCCGCGCACGCCCGCGGCGACTTCACCGGCAAGGAAGGGGAGAGCGTCCTCCTCTACCCCGCCTCCGGTGCCGAGCGCCTCCTGCTGGCCGGCGCGGGGAAGGCGGACGCGCTGACCGCGGAGAAGCTGCGCCGCGTGGGCGGGACCGCCGCCAAGCAGGCCGCGAAGGCGCGCGCCTCCGAGGCCACCGTTCTCCTCCCCGCCAGCGCGTTGGGTGCGCATGAGGCCGCTCGCGCCGTCTCCGAGGGCGTGGTGCTTGGCGCCTACACCTTCACCGAGCTCAAGGCGCTCCCCGAAGGCCAGCCCGCGCCGGTCGAGCTCGGCTCCGTCACCATCCTCCTCCCCGACGGCGTGGATGAGAGCGCCGCGGCCGAGGGCGCGCGCGTCGGCGAGATCGCGGCGCGCGCGGAGAACCTGGCGCGGAACCTGGGCAACCTCCCCGGAAACATCGCCACGCCCACCTACCTGGCGGGCGTGGCGGAGCGGATCGGAAGCGAGCACGGGATGACGGTGACCATCCTGGGGCCCGCCGAGATGGAAGCCGAGGGGATGGGCGCCCTCCTCGCCGTGGCGCGCGGCAGCGACGAGGAGCCGCGCTTCATCGTGCTGGAGCACCGCGGCGGCGCCGATGGCGACCGGCCCCTGGTGCTCGTGGGGAAGGGGCTGACCTTCGACGCGGGCGGCATCTCCATCAAGCCCGGGCCGGGGATGGAGGAGATGAAGTTCGACATGTGCGGCGGGGCGGGCGTCCTCGGCGCCATGCAGGCGATCGGCGAGCTCAGGGTGGGCGCCAACGTGATCGGCATCGTCCCCTCCAGCGAGAACCTGCTGGGCGGTCGCGCCATGAAGCCGGGCGACATCTTCCGCGCCCACTCCGGCAAGACGTTCGAGGTGGTGAACACGGATGCGGAAGGCCGGCTGATCCTGGCCGACGCCCTTTCCTACGCGCGGCGCTTCGACCCCGTCGCCGTGCTGGACGCGGCGACGCTGACCGGCGCCTGCGTCGTCGCGCTGGGGCACCAGGCCACCGGCGTCATGGGGAACGACGAGGCGCTGATCGCCGAGGTGCGCGCCGCGGGCGACCGCACGGGCGAGCGCTGCTGGGAGCTCCCAATGTTCGAGGAGTATCGCGAGCAGATCCGCAGCGACTACGCGGACATCAAGAACAGCGGCGGGCGCCCGGCTGGCGCCATCACCGCCGGCTGGTTCCTGCGCGAGTTCGTGTCGTACCCGTGGGCCCACCTGGACGTGGCGGGCACCGCGTGGGGCGAGGGGAAGCTGTCGTACCAGGTGAAGGGCGCCACCGGGGTACCCACGCGCCTCTTCGTGGACTGGGTGCTGGCGCGCGCGGGGTGACGGGTTGACGCGCATCCTCCTCCCCCGCGCCCCGGTCCGGGCCGCCGCAACCTTCGCGGCGGCCCTCGGCGTGCTGCTCGCGTCTCCACTCGCCGCGCAGGTGCCGCGCGACACCGTTCCGCGCCCGGCACCGCGAGACACCGTGCGCCCCCCGCGCCGCGACACCATCCAGGTGACGGTGCCGCCCGAAGCGCTGCGCGCGGACACCCTGCCGGACCGCCCGCGCCCCGACAGCACCGCGCGCGACTCGGCGGCGGCGGACACGCTGACGCCCGCGCCCAACTTCCCCGAGTTCCCGGTCGCGGCCGGGACGCCGGGCTTCGGCGCGGCGGTGTGGGAGTTCACGCGCGAGGAGCTGGGCCACTACCACAGTCTCACGCTGCTGGAGCTGCTCGACCGCATCCCGGGAATCCTGATCACCCGCTCGGGCAACTTCGGGCGCCCGGCGGGAGTGTCTCTGCTGGGCGGCGGGGGCGGGCGCTTCCGCGTCTTCCTGGACGGCTGGGAGATGCGCGCGCTGAACGGCGCCTCCTTCGACCTGCAGCGCATCCCGCTGGTGGACGTCACCGCGCTGCGTGTGGAGCGGGACCTGAACGAGGTGCGGGTGGAGATCTCCACCTTCCGCCTCCCGGACGCGCGCGCCTTCGCGATGATTGAGGGCGCGGACGGCGACTTCAACTCGCGGATCCTGCGCGGCTACTTCTCGCGCCCGCTGGGGCGGCGATTCATGATGCAGGCGGGGCTCGACCTGTCGCAGAGCCAGGGCTTCCGCCGGCAGGACCCGTTCAGCATCAACACGCTGATGGGCCGCCTGAGCTACCAGTTCCGCCCCGACCTGGGCCTCCAGCTCGACTACCGCCGCTCCGCCATCGATACGGAGCAGGAGGTAGGGAGCGCCGTCTTCATGCAGGAGAGCCTCGACCGCAACGAGATCGTCCTGCGCGGGCGCGGGCGTTTCCTCAACCGCATCTGGGTGGATGCGGGGATCGGGCAGAGCCGCGAGTCGCCCGCCGCCGCCGACTCCGTCAACGCGGACGTCAGCTCCCTTCAGGGGTTCGGCCGCGCGACGATGGACATCGGCATCGGCAACGTCTCCGGCGCCTTCCGCCTGCACCGCGGCGACGAGGGCTCGTACGCGCCCGACGCCAGCGAGCTCTCCGCACGCGCCGTCCTGGCGCCGCTCTCCTGGCTCACCGCGCGCGGCGAGGTGCGCCTCCGCACACTTGGTGGCGAGGCGGGCACCGAGACGGACGCGATGGTGCGCGCCGGCCCCTTCGCCGGCGTCACGCTCTTTGGCCAGATCGGCGCCGGCGTGCGCGCCATCCCGTTCCTGGCCGACACCGCGCTCTCGCTCCGCACCTTTGGCGGGCTGGTGGGCCGCACCCCGCTCCAGGTGCCCGACACGGTCGGCATCATCCGCCTCCTCGAGCCGACGCTCGCCGGCCTCCGCGCGGGGGCCGAGATGTCGCGTGGTCCCTACCAGCTCGGCGCCGCCTTCGTCGCGCACGACGTGGAGTCGGTCGCGCCATACGGCCTAGCATTCGATCAGAACGCCGGCCTCGCGGATGGCGGCGCGGTGACGGCGCTGGAGGGGTACGCCTCCGCGCCCGTCTTCTCCGAGCACCTGCGCTTCGACGGCTGGTTCGTCCGCCGCCTGGACACGGTGACGCGCCGCTACCTGCCGACCTACTTCGGCCGGGGCGCGCTGGAGTTCCGCAACGTGTACCGCGACGGAAACCTGGAGCCGCTGTTCCGGATCGAGGCGATTGGCCGCGGCCGCAGCACCCTCCCCGGCGCCACCGAGGAGACGACGGTCCTCACCCCGCGCTACGCCGTCTTCAACCTCTTCGTGCAGATCCGCATCGTGGACGTGCGCGTCTTCTACCGCCTGGACAACGCCTTCAACGCCCCCGGCCTCGACATTCCCGGCACCCGCATCGCCGGCTCCCGCGCGCTGTACGGTGTGCGCTGGTTCTTCAGGAACTGACGACGATGGGCTCGAAGCGAAGAGGCGGAGCCGCGGACGAGAAAGTCCTCCGCGGCTCCGCCTCTCTCCGCTTGAGCCATTCACTTCACAGTTGTGTTCGCCAGATGACGTGTTGGGGCCGCGCTGCTAAGTGCGGCCCCTCATCGCATCTCGTAGCGTTTGACGGAGACACGTACGGTGGTACATATTACTCCGCAGTAATAAAGGGAGTGCGCGAGCGTGCAACTTCCGAAGAGTAGCCGTTTGGCGGAGGTCTTCCGCAGGTTGGCCGAAATACCTGATGCGGCCTCTGCGGAGGAGGTCCTGGCCCAGTTCGCCACCATCCTCAACCAGGTGGAGGATGAACTCACCTCCATTCCGTACGATCCGGAGAACTGGTTCGTGGACGGCCGCCTCTACCCGCCGCAACCCGACAGCGCGCGCCCGGCGGCCGGCCATCCGCTGGTGGTACGTTACCGCAGCCGAAAGCACAACACGTTCGTCGGTGCGAACGGATCGATGGAGGTGCAGGGGATCGACGGTTACGTACACTTCCAGAAGCCGGGCGCGGATGGCCGAAGTGTCTGGCAACTCGATCAGGGCGACGTCGTCTGAAACTGCTGTTGGCTTCTCCGAAGGAGGTTGCGATGAACGAGGTTGAACGACTCAGAAATCGGCTCCAGGAACGGTTCCCGACCGCCGCTCTGGCGATGGATCCCGCCGCGACCCCATCCGGCAGTTGGTGGCTCGACGTCGAGCTTCAAGGGCACCACGTGACCATCGAATGGCGGCCAAAGGAGGGGTTCGGCGTTTCCACCCCGTCTGGTGACGATTTCGACTCCCACGCTGACGAGATCTACACGAGCGAGTCTGCCACTCTAAAACGAGTAACGGAGCTGCTCCGCGGGCGTTTGAGGACGGTTCCCCCGATGGAGCTTACGCTGCCCAAGCTGCGGGAGATGCGCGAACTCTCCCAGGTCGAACTCGCCGGCCGCCTCCAGGTAAGCCAGGGAGCGCTGTCCCGCATGGAGCGGCGGGGCGACATGCTGATCGGGTCCCTGCGCAGCGCGATCGCCGCAATGGGCGGAGAACTGGAGGTACGCGCGTCGTTTCCGGAGGGCGACGTCGTGCGGATCAAGTTCGACGACGGCGCGTAGACTTCGCGAACCAACAGCGGGCTCACATAGAGCCACAGAGCCACTCAGGAAAACAGCTAAAGGTTGTCCTCTGTGGCTTGCGGTTCCCTCTGTGCCCTCTGTGTGAGGCTGTTGCTGTTGTTCTCTCTGCGTCTCCGCGCCTCCGCGTGAGACATGCAGTTCCGCCGTTCGCCGCATCTGTGGGGTTGCTCCCGCACCGCATTCCGGGTAACTTCCGCCGTCTATGATTCGAAGCATGACGGGGTACGGGGAGGCCGAGCGGGAGACCGCGGCGGGTACCCTTCGGGTGGAGGTGCGGACGGTAAACCACCGTCATCTCAACGTGAACTTCCGCCTTCCGAACGCCCTCGCGCGGTGGGAAGGGGAGCTTCGCGAGTGGCTGCGCGCCCACTTCGCGCGCGGCCACGTCAACTGCTCCGTGCGCCTGGAGCCCCCCGCCGGAAGCCCCGCCGCGCGCGGCCTGCGCATCGACGAGGAGCGGGTGCAGGCGTACCTCGCCCTCTTCCGCGACATGGGCACCCGGATGGGCGTGCCGGGCGAGCCGGACCTGGCGCTGATCACCCGCTTCAACGACGTCATCGTCCGCGACGAGGGCGAGGCGGATCAGCTGGAGGTGACGCCCGAGGAGCTGCGCGCGGCGCTGGACGAGGCCGCGCGCCAGAACCTGGGGATGCGCGAGGACGAGGGGCGCCGCCTGCACGACGACCTGGAAGGACGGCTCCGCGCCATCGACGCGGCGCTGCGGGTGGTAGAGGAGCGGGCGCCCGCGCGGCTGGTGGCGGAACGGGACCGCCTGCGGACGGCCATCGCGGAGCTGGCCGGCGGCGTCGCGGTGGATCCGGACCGGCTGGCGCAGGAAGTGGCGTACCTGGCCGAGCGCTGGGACGTCAACGAGGAGCTGGTGCGCTTCCGCTCGCACAACGAGCTCTTTCGCGAGCTGCTGGCGGCCGAAGCGGCAGAGCCGGTGGGGAAGCGCCTCTCCTTCCTGGTCCAGGAGATGAACCGCGAGGCGAACACGATCGGCTCCAAGGCCAACGACGCGGCGATCTCGCACCGCGTGGTGGCCATCAAGGAAGAGATCGAGCGCCTCCGCGAACAGGTGGAGAACGTCGAGTGACGGACGGGCTGGCGGGACGCACCTTTCCGCTGGTCCTGGCCGCCCCCTCCGGCGCCGGCAAGACGACCATCGCGCGGGCGCTGCGCGAGCGGCGGCGCGACGTGGTCTTCTCCGTCTCGGCCACCACGCGCCCCCCGCGGCCCGGCGAGCGCGACGGCGTGGACTACCACTTCGTGGACCACGCCGAGTTCCGCCGGATGATCGACGCGGGCGAGCTGATCGAGTGGGCCGAGGTGCACGGCAACCTGTACGGCACCCCGCTCCGCAACGTGGCCGAGGCCGTCGCCAGGCGCGAGTACCTCCTCCTGGACATCGACGTCCAGGGCGCGCGGCAGATCCGCCGCAAGCTCCCGGAAGCGGTGTTCGTCTTCGTGCTGCCGCCGTCGGGGCAGGCGCTCGTGGAGCGGCTGGCGGGGCGGGGAAGCGAGGACGCGGAGGTTCGCCTCCGCCGGCTGGCCAACGCGCGCGACGAGATCCGCGAGGCCGCGCACTTCGACTTCGCGGTGGTCAACGACGACCTGGCCCGCGCGGTCGACGAAGTGGAGCGCATCCTGCTCGCGGAAACGCGGCGGGTGAGCCGCATTCCGGCCCTGCAGGCGGAGATCGCGCGGATGTGCGGCGACATCGAAGGGTACCTGGGCGCCGCTCGGGGGTAGCAACGTCCACACCGGACGCCGGGGCAGGTCCCCGGCGCCGTTCAGAAGCAAGGAGAGAGCAATGCGAGTCGTCACTCCGGGCCAGGCCGCCCGCCACACCGGCAGCAAGTACCTCGGCGTCCTGGTCGCCGCCAAGATGGCGCGCAACCTCAACGAGCTGCGCCGCGGCGAGATGATGGAAGACCCCACCGTGAGCGGCGGCAACGACGAGCCGCGCGAGAAGCTCACCACCACCGCCCTGGAAGAGGTGGCGGACGGCCGGGCCGAGTTCCACCTGTCGAAGCGCCTGCGCCCCTCGGGCCAGTAAGCACGTGGCCGCGCCGCGCGCACCGCGGCGCCCGTTCCGCGGGCGCCGCGTCGTCCTGGGGGTCACCGGGGGGATCGCGGCGTACAAGGCCATCGCCGTGGCGCGCGAGCTTACGCTGGCGGGCGCCGCGGTGGACGTGGTCCTCACCGGGGGCGCGCTGGAGTTCGTGCGCCCCCTTTCTTTTGAGGCGCTCACGGGCCGTCCCGTCCACACCTCGCTCTACCCGCAGGGCGACCCCAACCTCCACATCCGCCTGGCCCGCGACGCGCACGCCGTCGTGGTCGCCCCGGCCACGGCCAACTTCCTGGCGCGCGCCGCGGCAGGCATGGCCGACGACCTCCTCGCCGCCGTCCTTCTCGCGACGGAGGCGCCGGTCGTCCTCTGCCCGGCGATGAACGACCGGATGTACGCCCACCCCGCCACGCAGGGGAACCTGCGCCGCCTGGCGGAGTTCGGCTACCGGCTGGCCGGCCCCGCCGTCGGCCCGCTGGCGTGGGGCGAGGGCGAGGGTCCGGGCCGCATGATCGAGCCGGACGAGATCGTCGCGCACGCGGGCCGCGCGCTGGAGGGCTCGGGCTCGCTCGCGGGTCGGCGCGTGGTGGTGACCGCCGGCGGCACGCGCGAGCCGATCGACCCCGTGCGCTACATCGGCAACCGCTCGTCGGGGCGGATGGGCTACGAGCTCGCCGCCGCCGCCTGGCGCCGCGGCGCCGACGTCTTCCTCGTCTCCGGCCCCTCGCCGCTCCCGGTCCCGGCCGGCGTGGAGCTGCGCCGCATCGAGACGGCGGAGGAGATGCGCACCGCAGTCGAGGCCGCGCTCCCCGACGCCGACGCGCTGGTGATGGCGGCGGCCGTCGCGGACTTCCGCCCCGCCGATCCCGCCGCGCAGAAGCTGAAAAAGGAAGCGTCCGGAGTCCCCGAGTTGCGTCTGGAAGCGACCGCCGACGTGCTGCGCGCCACCCGTTACGCGCGACGCGCCGGGAGCGTCGTCGTCGGCTTCGCGCTGGAGACGGCGGACGCGGTGGAAAACGGGCGCCGCAAGCTGCTGGGGAAGGCGCTCGACCTGCTGGTGGTGAACGATGCTACCGAGCCCGGCGCCGGCTTCGAGGTCGACACCAACCGCGTCGTCCTGCTCAGCCCCGACGCGCCGGACGAAGCGCTCCCGCTGATGCCCAAGTCCGAGGTCGCCGACCACATCCTCGACCGGGTGGAGGGCCTCCTCGCGCGCGCCGCGGTGCCCGCGTGAGCGCCGACGCAAAGGATCTCCTCCGGAGCTACCTCCGCCAGCGCCGCGACCTCGGCGACACGGAGCTGGTGCTGGACGGCCACACCACGGGCGACGTACGCGCCGCGCTGTCGCATGCGGAGCGCTCCCCGGCGCCCGCCGCCCGCACCGCGCCGCCGCCTCCCGGGCCCAATCCGGGCGAAGCGCCCGAGCGCCCGCTGCACCGCCGCGCCGGCGCCCCCGTGCCGGGAAGCACGCCGATGCCGCAGTCGCCCGACTCGCCGGCGCGCGGGATCGGCGCGGACGCCATCCGCATCCTCCCCACGCTGGACGCGGTGCGCGACGTGTCGCTCGGCTGCCCGCGCTGCCGCCTCGCCGAGACGCGCCGCCACGTCGTCTTCGGCGAGGGGGCGCACGACGCCGACATCCTGGTGGTGGGCGAGGCGCCCGGCGAGGAGGAGGACCGTACCGGGCGGCCCTTCGTGGGCAGGGCGGGGAAGCTGCTGGACCTCCTGCTGGCCACCGTCGGCTTCGAGCGCGAGCGGGTCTACATCTGCAACGTGCTCAAGTGCCGTCCGCCGGGGAACCGCAACCCGCAGCCGGACGAGGTGGAGGCGTGCAGCCCGTACCTTCTGCGCCAGGTGGAGCTGGTGAAGCCGCGCGTCATCGTCGCCTTCGGAGCGTTCGCATCGCAGACGCTGCTGGGCACCGACATCACCATCGGCAAGCTGCGCGGGCGCGACCACCGCTACCGGCCCGCCCCGGAGCACGAGGGGATTCCCCTGGTGCCCACCTACCATCCCGCCGCGCTCCTCCGCAACCCGGGGTGGGTGCGCGCGGTGTGGGACGACCTCCAGCGCGTCCGCTCCGTTCTGGACGCCTGAGCCAGCATTCGAGCCGCCACACCGGCGGATTTCCATAGCATTACCCGCAGCAAGCAGGACGCATGTCGATCCCTTCGCCCGTCGCGCGCTTCACCGCGCCGCCGCCCGAGATCTTCTCTGAGCGGACCCCTCCGTACTCCCCCGAGGCCGAGCTGGCCGTGCTCGGGGGGATGATGATGGACGCCGACGCCCTCTCGAAAGCCATCGAGGTCGTCGACGACACCATGTTCCACCGCGAGGGGAACCGCCGCATCTTCCGCGCGATGGTCCGCATCTTCGAGCGCGGCGACGTCATCGACTTCGTCACCCTCCCCGAAGAGCTGCGCACCACCGGCGACCTGGACTCCGCCGGCGGCCTCACCTTCCTGTCGACGCTGGTGGACGCGGTCCCGACCGCGGCCAACATCGAGTACCACGCCAAGATCGTCCGCGAGAAGGCGCTCCTGCGGCGGCTGATCGAGGCGGCCACGGGGATCATCCAGGACACCTACGCCGGCCAGTCGGACGTCGAGGACCTGCTGGACGACGCCGAGCAGCGGATCTTCCAGATCGCGCAGACGCACGACCGCAAGGGCTTCGTCTGGATCAAGGAGATCCTCTGGCCGACCTTTGAAAAGATCGAGCAGCTCCAGAACAACTCCTCCTCAGTCACAGGCGTCGCCACCGGCTTCAACGACCTCGACGAGATCACCGCCGGCTTCCAGCCCGGCGACCTGATCATCGTGGCGGCGCGTCCCTCGATGGGTAAGTGCCTGGCCCACGACGCGGAGATCCTCCTGGAAAACGGGAGCGTCACCACCATCGAGGAGATCTACCGCGCACGCTCCGCGCGGCTGCTGACGCTGGACGAGCGCTGGAAGTTCGCCATCACGGAGCCGAGCGCGTTCGTGGACGACGGCGAAAAGCCCGTCTTCCGCGTCACCACGCGCCTGGGCCGCACCGTCGAGACGACGCTCACGCACCCCTTCCTGACCATCGATGGATGGAAGCCGCTCTCCGAAGTCGGCATCGGTGACCACGTCGCCGTGCCGCGCCGGCTGGAGGTGTTCGGCGGCGAAGAGATGCGCGAGTGCGAGGTCAAGCTCCTCGCCTACCTGATCGGCGACGGCAACCTGACCGGCACCAACCCGCGCTTCACCAACGCCGACACCCGCCTCCGCGACGAGTTCTCCGCCGCCGTCGCCGAGTTCAGTGGCGTCATCGCGACGGAAGATGGGCGGGCGACGCGGACCACGACCCTGCGCGTGCGCCGCGATCCCGCCTACGCCTCCGCCGAAAGTTGGGCTACTGAGGTTCCGAGGAGGACGCCCACCATCGATGGCTCGTGGGGAATCGGTAAGACTTCTTACGTGGCGTCGCTCCTCGCGTCCAATGGGGTGCAAGCGTTGGTGCTTGACGGGCGTAACGCGCTCACGGCGTGGCTGGATGGGCTCGGCCTGATGGGGAAGAACGCGGCCGGGAAGTTCGTCCCCGCGCCAGTGTTCACGCTCGTGCGCCCGCAAGTCGCGCTCTTCCTCAACCGCCTCTTTGCGACGGACGGCTGGGCGACGGTGCTCGCCTCGGGGCAGGCGCAGCTCGGCTACGAGACGGTCAGCGAGCGCCTTGCGCGCCAGCTTCAGCACCTGCTCCTGCGCTTCCGCGTGATCGCGCAGTTGCGGCGCCGCGAGGTGAAGTACCGCGACGGCCGCCGCACGGCGTGGCAGCTCGACATCACGGACGCGGAGTCGATCCGCACCTTTGCGCGCGAGATCGGCATCTTCGGCAAGGAAGAGGCGCTCGGCCGCGCCGTGGCCGCAGTGGGAGCGAAGCGCTACCAGACGAACCGGGACCTGATCCCGCGGGGCGTATGGGCGCGCATCGAAGCGGCCAAGGGTGAGGAGTCGTGGGCCTCGCTCGCGCGCCGCGCCGGGATCGAGGGATGGACCAACGTGCACGCAGGCAAACGCTCGCTCTCGCGCCGTCGCCTGCGCGCCTTCGCGGACGCGCTCGACGACACCGAGTTGCGCGCACTTGCGGACAGCGACGTGTACTGGGACGAGGTTGTCTCCGTTGAGCCGCTCGGGATGCGCCAGGTCTACGACCTCACCATCCCGGCCACGCACAACTTCGTCGCCAACGACGTTTGCGTGCACAACACGGCGTTCACGCTCAACATCGCCCAGCACGCGGCCATCTCCGCGAAGGCGCCTGTCGCCTTCTTCTCGCTCGAAATGAGCAAGGAGTCGCTCGTGCAGCGCGTGCTGTGCGCCGAAGCGCGCGTGGATGCCAGCCGGCTGCGCCGCGGACGGCTGATGGACGACGAGTACGCCCGCCTCGCCACCGCCGCCGGCTACCTGAACACCGCGCCAATCTACATCGACGACACGGCCGGCATCTCGGTGCTGGAGATGCGCGCCAAAGCCCGCCGCCTCAAGTCCGACCGCCCGGACCTGGCGATGATCATCGTCGACTACCTACAGCTCATGGTGGGCAAGGGGAAGACGGAGAACCGCCAGCAAGAAGTCTCCGAGATCTCCCGCGGCCTCAAGGCGCTCGCCAAGGAGCTGGACGTGCCCGTGGTGGCGCTTTCGCAGCTCAGCCGCGCCGTGGAGTCGCGTCCGGACAAGCGCCCGATGATGTCCGACCTCCGCGAGTGCGTGCCGGGCGAGACGCTGGTGGTGCTGAGCGACGGGCGCCGCGTTCCCATCCGCGAGCTGGTCGGCACCACGCCGCGGGTGGTCGCGGTCTCGGAACAGGGCGAGCTGGTGCATGCGCAGGCGGACCTCGTCTGGTCCGTGGGGCGCAAGCCGGTGCTGCGGGTGCGGCTGGCCAGCGGGCGCACCCTGCGCTGCACGGCGCAGCACCGCGTGCTCGGCGGCGCCGGGTGGGTGCACGCGGGCGAGCTCGCGCCGGGCGATCGCGTCGCGCTGGCGCGGCGGCTTCCCGAGCCGCTGGAGCCGGAGACGTGGAGCGAGGCGCGGCTGGCGCTGCTTGGACATCTGGTGGGCGACGGCAGCTACCTGTCCGGGCAGCCGCTCCGCTACACCACGGCGTCCGAAGAGAACAGCCGGATGGTCACGGAAGCCGCGGAGGCGGAGTTCGGAGTCGTGGTCAACCGCCACGCGGGACGCGGCAACTGGCACCAGCTCGTCATCAGCGGGAACGGCAACCGCTGGCATCCGGCGGGGGTCAACCTGTGGCTTCGCGAGCTGGGGATCTTTGGCCAGCGCTCGCACCAGAAGCGGCTCCCGGCTGGCGTATTCCGGCTGCGAGACGAGCAGATCGCGATTCTCCTGCGACACCTGTGGGCGACGGACGGCGCCATCTACGCGCGTCCGGCGGAGATGCGCGGATCGTCGTCCGTGTACTTCTCCACGTGCAGCCCCGGCCTCGCGGGCGACGTGGCGGCGCTCCTTCTGCGCCTGGGGATCATGGCGCGCATTCGCGAGGTGCCGCACGCCACCGCGCGCCCGGTCTTCGCCGTGGCGGTTTCCGGCGCGGCCGATCAGCGCCGCTTCCTCGATGTGGTCGGCGGCTTTGGACCTCGCGCGGAGCCGGCGGCGCGGCTGGCCGAGCAGCTCGCGGACGTGGAGCCGAACACCAACGTCGACACGCTGCCCCATGAGGTGTTCGGGCGCGTGAAGGCGGCGATGGCGGAGCAGGGGATCTCGCAGCGCGCCATGGCCGCCGCGCGGGGCACCAGCTACGGCGGCACGGCGCACTTCGACTTCGCACCCTCGCGCGCGGTGGTCGCCGAGTACGCCGAGCTGCTGGACGACGATGCGCTGCGCACCCAGGCCGCGAACGACCTCTTCTGGGACCGCGTGGTCGAAGTCGCGCCGGATGGCGAGGAAGAGGTGTTCGACCTCACGGTCCCGGGACCCGCCAACTGGCTGGCGGACGGGATCGTCAGCCACAACTCGGGAGCAATCGAGCAGGACGCGGACGTCATCATGTTCCTGTACCGCCCCGAGTACTACTTCGGGCCGACGGACAAGGAAGGGAACTCGCTGGAAGGGCTCGCCGAGCTGATCATCGGCAAGCAGCGTAACGGCGCGACGGGGAAGATCAACCTGATGTTCCGCAAGGAGTTCACGCGCTTCGAGAGCTTCAGCCCGCGCGACGGCGGGAGCAGCTTCTCCCCGGGCGAGTGACGGGAAGCTCTCTCTGCGTCTCCGCGCCTCCGCGTGAGACCAGCCGTTAGGAAGCTGGAACGAACACCACCGTTTGGCCGGTGGCGAAGTTGTGGCGGCGGGCCGGAAAGCCCGCACCCGCGGGGGCGAGCGGGGTATTATTCAGACGAGGCCCCAGCGGAGACACGGGAGCGATGGCGAGGACGAAGACCGCGTTTTTCTGCCGCGACTGCGGCACGGAGACAGCCAGGTGGCAGGGGCAGTGCCCCGGCTGCCGCGAGTGGAACACCCTGGTGGAGGAGCCCACCGCGCCCAAGCGCTCGCGCGGTGCGGGGGCGGGCGAGGCGCGCGTCGCGAGCGGGGCCGCGCCTGTGCGCCTGCGCGACGTGGAAGGAACGGAACGGCGCCGCTGGACCACCGGCCTCGCGGAGTTCGACTTCGTGCTGGGCGGCGGGATCGTGCCGGGCTCGGTGATCCTCATCGGCGGCGAGCCGGGGATCGGCAAGTCGACCATCCTCCTGCAGGTCGCGGCCCGGCTGGAGGGTGGACAGCACAGGCCGCTCTACGTCTCCGGCGAGGAGTCCGCGCACCAGGTGAAGCTGCGCGCGGACCGCATGGACACGCCCGCCGGTTCCGTCACGCTGCTGGCCGAAACGGAGCTGGATACGATTCTCCTGCGCGCCGCCGAAGCCGCGCCCGACGTGCTCCTGGTGGACTCGATCCAGACCGTCTACACGCCGGAGCTGGAGGGGGCGCCCGGAAACGTGGGTCAGGTGCGCGAGTGCGCCGCGCGGCTCCAGCGCTACGCCAAGCAGACCGGGACGGCGGTGTTCCTCGTGGGCCACGTCACCAAGGGCGGCGGGATCGCGGGGCCAAAGACGCTGGAGCACATCGTGGACACGGTGCTCTACTTCGAAAGCGCGGGCGGGCTGGACAACCGCGTGCTGCGCGCCACGAAGAACCGCTTCGGCGGGGTGGACGAGATCGGCGTCTTCCGGATGACGGCGGAGGGGCTCGTCCCCGTCGGCAACCCGTCCGAGCTCTTCCTGGGCGAACGGACGCAGGGCACCTCCGGCTCCGCCGTCGTCGCCACCATGGAAGGGACGCGCCCGCTCCTGGTGGAGGTGCAGGCGCTGGCCGCAAAGGCGTCGTACGGGGCGCCGCAGCGCGTGAGCACAGGCTTGGACCACAAGCGGCTGGCGCTCCTGCTGGCCGTGATGGAGAAGCGCGCGGGGATCCCGTTCGGGCAGCTCGACGTCTTCCTGAACGTGGTCGGCGGGTTGCGGCTGGCGGAGACGGCGGGGGACGTAGCGGTGGCGGTCGCGCTCGCGTCCAGCGTCTTCGACCGGCCCGTGCCGGCGGACGCGGTGTTCATCGGAGAGCTTGGGCTGGGGGGCGAGCTTCGCCCCGTCGGGCAGATGGAGCGGCGGCTGGCCGAGGCGGCGCGCATGGGCTTCAAGACCGCGTATCTCTCGCCGCGCGCGAAGCCGCGGCAGACGCCCGCGGGGATTCGCATCGTGGAAACCGAGGACGTGAAGGCCCTTGTCGAGCGCATCTTCGGCTGACGCGCCCCGCGCCGCGGCGGTGATCGTTGCGGCGGGCTCGGGACGGCGCATGGGCGGCGACGTCCGCAAGCAGTACCTGGAGGTCGCCGGAGCTCCCGTCCTTCTGCGCGCCGTGATGCCGTTCGTCGACCATCCCCGCATCGGCCGCGTCGTGGTCGTGCTGCCGCCTGAGGATGTGGACGCGCCGCCGAGCTGGCTCGGCGCGCTGCCGGTGGTGATCGTGGCGGGGGGCGCCGAGCGTGGCGATTCGGTGTGGAACGGGCTCCTCGCCACACCGGAAGACGCGCCCGCGGTGCTGGTGCACGACGGTGCGCGCCCGTTCGTCTCCGCCGCGATCATCGATCGCGTGCTCGGTGCCTGCTCCGAAGGCGGCGCGATCGCGGCGGTCCAGGTGACGGACACGGTCAAGGAAGTCGGGCCGGACGGCATCATCCGCGGCACTCCTGATCGCGCGCGTCTCTGGAGGGCGCAGACGCCGCAGGGCTTCCCGCGCGCCGCCCTGATGCGCGCCTACGAGAGCGCCCGCGCCAAGGGCATCGCCGCCACCGACGACGCAGCTATTTTCGAGCGGTACGGGGGGGGCGTCCGCGTGGTGGCGGGCTCGGAGCGCAACATCAAGGTCACCCGACCGACCGATCTGCGAGTGGCGGAGGCGCTTGCCCTTGCTCCGGACGCTGAAGCGGGTGAATGATGAAATATGTCGCCGTCACGCCTCCGGCCGCGCCGCAACTTCGCGGGTGAGCCGCGCGCCTCAACCCCGTCGCACCATGACCGATCCGGCCGGCGATGCGCCGACCACCGCCACGTTCAACATCCTCTTCGTCTGCACCGGCAACACCTGCCGCTCGGCGATGGCGGAGGGGATCGCCCGGCGCGAGCTGGAGGAGCGCGGGTGGCGCCACGTGCGCGTCGCCTCGGCGGGGATCTCCGCGCGCGATGGGGACAGCGCCGCCGGGAATGCCGTCGCGGTGGCACAGAGGCACGGGGTGGATCTGGGCGTGCACCGCACCCGCGCGCTGTCGCCCAGCCTGCTGGAGCGCGCGGACCTGGTGCTGACGATGAGCCCAGGGCACCTGGACGCGGTGCGCCACTTCGGCGCGGGTGATAAGGCGGCGCTCCTCTCCTCCTTCGCCGCCGGAGACGATCCTCACGCGCGGGGTGTGCGCGACCCGTTCGGCGGACCCGTGCAGGCGTACGAGAACACCTACGCGGAGCTGCGGCGGCTGATCGGCGGGGCGCTCGACCGGCTGGCGCCGATCCTCCACCCGTGAGCTTCGTCCCCAGCGCGTCCACGCGGCTCTTTGCGTTGCTGGGAGACCCGGTTTCGCACTCGCTCTCGCCCGCTTTCCAGAACGCCGCCCTGCGCGCCGCCGGGCTGGACGGAGTGTACGTCGCCCTCCGTTGCGCATCTTGCGAGGTGGAGGGGCTGATCCGTGGGATCGCGCGCGCGGGCGGCGGAGGCAACGTCACCGTGCCGCACAAGGAGGCCGCTGCCGCCGCCGTCGACCGCCGCACCGCAACGGTGGAACGCACGGGCGCGTGCAACACCTTTTGGCTGGAAGACGGCGAGGTGTGGGGCGACAACACGGACGTTGCCGGCGCCCGCGCTGCCATCCGCGCCGTCGCAGGGGACGAGGCGCTCGAATCCGTCCTCGTGGTCGGTGCGGGGGGTGCGGCGCGGGCGGTGCTCTGTGCGCTGGAGGGCTCCGCGCGGCAGGTCACGCTCCTGAACCGCCGCCTTGACCGCGCGCTCGAGCTCGCCGCGCGCTTCACCTCCAAGTCGCTGCAGATCGAGGTCCTTCCGCTGGACGCCGACCTGTCAGACCGAACCTTCGACCTGGCGATCAACTCCACCTCGCTCGGCCTGCGGCCCGCCGACCCCCTCCCGACCACCGGCGGTGCGCGATTCGCCGCCGCGCTGGACATCGTGTATTCGCCCAGCGGCACGCCCTGGGTGCACCACCTGCGCGCCCACGGCATCCCCGCCGCCGACGGCAAGGAGATGCTCCTGCAGCAGGGCGCCGCCGCCTTTCGCCGCTGGTGGCGCGCCGAGCCGCCGATCGAGGCCATGCGCGCGGCGCTGGAAGCGGGCTGACGGTTTTGCGCGGTGGGGCAGCGGGTGGGTCTGGGGTCAGACGCGGAGGTTGGAGCAGGGCAGGGCACGGGCAGCCACCTGGGGCGGCCCCTACGAGGTCGGTGTGCGGGGCGGAGGTCGGGGTGCGGCAGGGGAGGGCAGACACGCAGGTCTGCCCCTACGGGATTGGTGTGACCAGGCGGGCATCGGAGCGGCGGCGGCACGGGCGCGATGAATCGCGGCCCTACGAGATCTGTGCAGCGGGGAGGGTGTTCTCCCCCTCACCCGCCCTGCGCCCCCGCAGGCGGGGGAGGGGGCCGGGGGGGAGGGGGCCCTCTCCCGCGCTCCCACTCAGCCTTCCCGCAACATCAACATGCCATTCCCAACCCTTCTCCGCGACGCATGGGCCGGAGCCCTGGATCTGGTGTTCGCGCCGGTGTGCGTGGGGTGCCGCGAGGCGGTGCCGACGGCGGATTCGCAGAGGATCGTGTGCCGGCTCTGCTGGATGAAGTGCAGACCGCTTCCCGTGCCGCGCTGCGCTCGGTGCTGGAGCCCCGTGGACCCGCACCGCGAGCCGTCGCCCGTGTGCCGCACCTGCGACGCGTGGCCGGCGGGGGTGCGCGCCATCCGCTCGCCGTTCGCCATGGGCGAGGTCCCGCGCGCTCTGGTGCACGCGCTCAAGTACGGCGGCTGGTCGGCGGCGGCGGAGCCGATGGCGGCCAAGATGGCCGCGATGGAGTGGCCGCGCGAGACGATGGACGAGGCGCGGATCGTGGTGCCCGTGCCCACCAGCGCGGCGCGCACACGGGAGCGCGGGTACAACCAGGCCGCGCTGCTGGCGCGCGGATTCGCGGCGCGCACGGGGCGCGTGACACGCGAGGACTTGCTCCTGCGGGTGCGGGCCACGGCCACCCAAACGGCCTTGCATCCGGGGGAGCGGCGGGCTAACGTAGCGCGCGCTTTCGCCGTGCCGGCCAGCCGGGCGGCGGAGCTGCGCGGCGAGCACGTCATCCTGGTGGACGACGTGTGGACCACGGGAGCCACCGCGCTGAGCTGCGTGGAGGCGCTCGTGGAAGCCGGCACCCGAGCGGTGAGCGTGGCCACTTTCGCCCGCGTCGTTCCCGAGCTGGAGCGAAGCTGACGCGCCGCCCCAACGTACCCGAGAGAGAGGCCATGGCAATTCGCGTCGCCATCAACGGATTCGGCCGCATCGGCCGCAACGTCCTTCGTGCCGCCAAGCAGGCCGGCGCCACCGACATCGACTTCGTGGCCGTCAACGACCTGACGGACACCGCAACGCTCGCGCACCTCCTGAAGTACGACTCCGTCCACGGCCGTTACCCCGGCACGGTGGAGGCCCGTGAGAACTCGCTCCTGGTGGACGGCGACGAACTGCGCGTCTTCGCCGAGAAGGACCCCGCCGCGCTCCCCTGGGGCGACCTGGGGGTGGACATCGTGATCGAGTCGACCGGCCGCTTCACCAACCGCGACGACGCGGCGAAGCACATCCAGGGCGGCGCCAAGAAGGTGATCATCTCCGCCCCGGCCAAGGGCGAGGACATCACCATCGTGCTGGGGGTGAACGGCGACAAGTACGACCCCGCCAACCACCACGTCGTCTCCAACGCCTCGTGCACCACCAACTGCCTGGTGCCGGTGGTCAAGGTGCTGCGCGACTCGTTCGGCTTCAAGCGCGGGGTGATGACGACGATCCACTCGTACACCAACGACCAGAACATCCTGGACCTGCCGCACAAGGATCTGCGCCGGGCCCGCGCCGCCGCCGTCTCCATGATCCCCACCACCACCGGCGCCGCCAAGGCGACCGCGCTGGTGATCCCCGAGGTGAAGGGGAAGATCGACGGCTTCGCGATCCGCGTCCCCACGCCCAACGTGTCGCTGGTGGACCTCACCTGCGAGCTGGAGCAGGAAGTGGACGCCGCGGCCGTGAACGACGCGCTGCGCGCCGCGTCGCAGGGCCCCATGAAGGGGATCCTGGGCTTCGAGGAGTCGGAGCTGGTGTCGGTGGACTACATCGGCAACCCGCACTCCTCCATCGTCGATGCGCCCTCCACCAGCGTAACGGCCGGGCTGGTGAAGGTGGTGGCGTGGTACGACAACGAGTGGGGCTACTCGAACCGCTGCGTGGATCTGGCGCGGTTCATGGGGGAGCGGCTGTAGGGTTCGGCTCGGTCCGCATCGGTGAAAAGGGTGCGTGAGTGCGTGAGTGCGTAAGTGCGCGGGCAGCCGCGGTCACCCAGCGCACTCACGCACTGACGCACTCACGCACTTCATCACGGGAAGCATGAACAAGAAAACCATCGCCGACCTGCGCGCCGACGAGATCCAGGGGCGCCGCGTGGTCGTTCGCGTCGATTACAACGTGCCGCTCGACGACGCGGGGCAGATCACGGACGACTCGCGCATCCGTGCCACCCTGCCGACGCTCGACGCGCTCCTGCAGCAGGGAGCCAAGGTGGTGCTGCTGGCGCACTTCGGGCGGCCCAAGGGGAAGCCGGTGCCGGAGATGTCGCTGCGCCCCGCGGGCGAGCGGCTGGCAGAGCTGCTGGAGGGGCGCACCGTCCGGTTCGTGCCGGACACGGTGGGGCGCGAGGCGCACGGCGCCGTCTCCATGCTCCTCCCCGGCGAGGCCGTGCTCCTGGAGAACACCCGCTTCTTTGCCGGCGAGGAGAAGAACGACCCCGCGCTGGCCGAGGAGCTGGCGGCGCTGGGCGACGTGTACGTCAACGATGCCTTCGGGGCCGCGCACCGCGCGCACGCCTCCACCGCCGGCATCGCGGACGTGATGCGGGCGCATGGCAAGCCGGCGGTGGCGGGGCTCCTGATGGCCCGCGAGCTGGAGTACCTCGGGCGCGTGCTGGAACACCCGGAGCGCCCCTTCGTGGCCATCATCGGCGGCTCCAAGATCTCCGGGAAGATCGACGTCATCCGCTCGCTGCTTCCCAAGGTGGACCACCTGGTGATCGGCGGGGCGATGGCGAATACCTTCTTCCGCGCGATGGGGCTCGGCACCGGCACCTCGCTGGTGGAGGAGGATCGCGTGGATCTCGCCCGGGAGCTGATCGCGGAGGCCGGGGAGAAGCTCCTCCTGCCGACGGACTGCGTGGTGACGGACCGGCTGGAGGAGGGGGCCGACGCCGCCACCGTCTCGCGCGAGGCGATCCCGGCCGACCGCATGGTGGCCGACGTCGGCCCGGCGACGATGGAAGCGTACGGCCGCGTGATCCGCGCCGCGAAGACGGTGCTCTGGAACGGGCCGATGGGAGTCTTTGAGATCCCCGCCTTCGCCGAGGGGACACGCGGCGTCGCGCTGGCCGTGGCCGACGCCACCGATGGCGGCGCCACCACGGTGGTCGGCGGCGGCGACTCGGCGGCGGCGGTGTCGGGGATGGGGCTGGAGTCGCGCATCTCGCACGTCTCCACCGGCGGCGGCGCTTCGCTCGAGTTCCTGGAGGGGCGCGTCCTTCCCGGGGTGGCCGCCCTCTCGCCGCGCGGGGCACGGTGACGGCGCCGCGCACGCCGGTGCTGGCCGGCAACTGGAAGATGAACCTCGGCCCCGCGGCGGCGGCCGGCTTCTTCGACGATTTCCTCGCGCGGCACGCCCCGCGCGAGGACGCCACGGTGCTCTTCTTCCCCCCCGCCATCTCGTTCACCGCCGCGCGTGAGGCGCTCCGGGGGCGGCCGGACGTGCGGCTGGGGGTGCAGAACGTCTACTGGGAGGAGGGCGGCGCCTTCACCGGCGAGCTTTCGGTGCCGATGGCCGCGGAGGCCGGCGCGGAGTACGTGCTTATCGGCCACAGCGAGCGCCGCCACGTCTTCGGCGAGACGGTGACGCAGACGGTGCGCAAGGTGCGCGCGGTGCTCGACGGCGGCCTCATCCCCCTCCTTTGCGTGGGCGAGACGCTGGACGAGCGCCGCTCCGGCCGCGCCGAGGCGGTGGTAGACGGACAGCTCGTGCCCGTCCTCGCCACGCTCACCCGGGAAGAGACGGCGCGGCTGGTGGTCGCCTACGAGCCGGTGTGGGCCATCGGCACCGGCGAGACGGCCAGCCCCGCCGACGCGGACTCGATGCACCGCGCGGTGAGGGCGCGCCTCGCCGCGGCGTGCGGGCCGGAGGGCGCGCGCGCGATCCCCATCCTCTACGGCGGCAGCGTGAAGCCTGAGAACGCGGCGGAGCTGCTGGCCCAGCCGGAGGTGGACGGAGTGCTGGTGGGCGGGGCGTCGCTGGACCCCGCCGGCTTCGCGGCGATCTGCGCGGCGGGTTGACAACCGCGCCTGCGTGGCTAACTTACACCGTTTACCACCAGCCACGTCACCCCTTCCTGAGCTCTCCGTGTTCACGTTCCTGTTGATCCTTCTGATCCTAGATTCGTTCGTCTTGATCCCCACGGTGCTGCTCCAGTCGGGGAAGGGCGGCGGGCTCGCTTCGATGGGCGGCGGCGCCGGCGGCTCCGACACGCTCTTCGGCGGGCGGCAGGCAGCCACGCTCCTCACCAAGATGACGTGGTGGACGGGCGGGCTCTTCGTGGGCCTGGCGTTCGCGCTGGCGATCCTCTCGTCGCGTCCGGAGCGGGGCGGCTCGGTGCTGCGCCGCGAGCTGCAGGGCACGGCCCCGGCGGCCCCCGCCTCCGCGCCCGCCACGCTCCCCGGCGCGCGCCCGGCGACCCCCGCACCGGCCACCGGCGCGCAGGCCCCGTCCACCACGGGCCCCGCGGGCGGCACCCCGGCCCCGGCCGCCGGCCTCCCCGCCCCGGCCACCCCGGCGACGGGCACTCCGGCGCCCGCGGGCACCACGGCCCCCGCGCCCAAGCAGTAAGCCGTCTATACTCCAGACCGCACCCGCGGGCCGGCCTCTCAGCGAGGCCGGCCCGCTTTTCTTTTCCTCCAGTCATCCCAAATGAATCTCACACAGAGACACAGAGGCACAGAGAGAAACCTCTTTGCCTTTCCTCTGTGTCTCTGTGTCTCTGTGTCTCTGTGTGAGCCATGCAGTTGCAGTTCCTCAGCGTCTCCGCGCCTCCGCGTGAGCCCCGCAGTTTCGCCAATCGACCCCCGGCTTGAGCACAGCGGGGAATGGAACTTGCTTTCGCTCGCCGCTCGAAGACCCGGCAATGCACCGCACACATGGAACGCCCGGAGGAAGCGCAAAGTGGCCCTGAATCGCAATACGACGCGCGCCCTGCAGCGGCAGATCGACCTGACCACGGCCGTCTGCCAGGAGCGGCTGCTCGCGACGCATGTCCGCCACGTGCTCGCCCTCGTCGACCTCGTGTCGCCGGACGTCCAGTTCGACTCCGCGCTCGACATCTACGCCCGCATCCTGCGCCTTTCGCCCGAGCAGGCCCGCAACGTGGGGAGCCGCGCGCTCGCCTCGCTGGGGCACCGGGGCGGCCTCCACGACGCGGAAGACCCCAGCGTGGAGCTGATGGAGGACGACGCGGCCGACCGCGAGGACGCGCGCGCCGCCGAGGCCGCGGGCGCGTCGGGGGGGCGCTTCGACGCCATCTTCGGCCGCGTGCGCCGCCGCATCCGCGGGCGCGTGCACGACAAGCTGCGCGACCGGATCAACCTGGCCACCGCCCGCGCCGAAGACTCGCTCTTCAACACGCACGTGGAGAACGCCCTGATCTTCGCCCGCGCGCTCTCGGACGAGGTGCCGCTCCACGAGTCGGTGGACCTGTACCTGGAGATCATGGCCGTTCCCGAGGGCTACTCGGACGTGGTGTTCAACCGCGCCCTGCGCACGGTGGCCGACGACACGCTTCCCCCGCTCGCGCCCGCGCGGTCCGTGGGGCAGCAGCCGCCCGTGGAGCCGCCGCTGGCGACTGCGTAGGTGGGCGGACGGCGGGGGCATGGGGCCCCCGCGACGTGGACGGTGTGGGACGGGGGGCACCGAACCTGCATGGGGCCGGGGCCGAGTCACGGGGGGCGCAAAAGGGGAGGGGACGGGGTGAGCTGGAGCGCAACCATCTGGGCGGGATTCGTGGCGAGCGTCCTGGCGGCGTGCGTCTTCTGGCTGTTCCGCACGTTCAACCTCACCCTGTTCAGCCCGACCAACCAGATCGGCTGCCTCTTCAACGAGGAGCCGAAGCTGCCGGTCACGGAAACGGTGGGGCTCGTGCTGTACCTGGGGCTCGGGATGACGGTGGTGGCCGCGGTGTACGCCGCCCTCATCCGCCTGCTGGGGGGCTCCGGGTGGGACGCGGGTGTGGTGGTGGGGGCGGTGCACGGCGCGCTGACGGTGGCCGCGCTCCCGCTGCTGGGCAGGGCCAGCCGGTGCGTGCGCAAGGGACGCATTCCGCACCCCGGCACGCTGGGCCTGAAGTGGGGAGCCTCGACGCCGGCGGTGGTCGTTTTGGGCCACATGGTGTACGGGGGCGTCCTGGGAGCGGTGCTGGCGGGCTTCGCGACGGTGAACCCCTAGCCGAAGGAGGTGCCGGAGCTCTCGCGGATACCGATCGGTGCAGGGTGGTGGAGGGGCGCGCGCACGGTGCGCGCGGGTGTGGAAGTGTGAGGGTGTGTGGAAGGGCTCCCCGCGGGCGTCTGCCCCGGAAGGAGTTCGGTAACCTGGTTAGGAGAGGATGCGATGAAACGATTAGTAACGTCCGCGCTGGCGGCTGCGGCCCTGGCGGCGGGCACCGTGGGTGACGTACAGGCGCAGGACACGATGATGGGACGGCGCGCCAGCCAGTTCGACCTGGGGATCTACGGCGGCGGCGCGTACACGACCGACTGGTTCACCACCCCGGAGCAGGGCGACGAGGAAGAGGGCTGGACCCCGGGCTTCTCCAGCATCTTCGGCGGCCTGGCGAACTTCTGGTTCACCCCGTCGCTGGGGCTGCGCCTTCACGGCGCGTACATGCCGCAGAAGCTGCCGCAGGCGGAGGGCTTCGAGTCCGACGCGCTGGTGACGAACAGCTACCTGTACGACCTGAACCTGGTCTTC
>DASVTZ010000244.1 GCA_036387335.1 Longimicrobium sp. | reverse complement strand
CTGTCGCGGCGGTACATGGCGCAGGGCGGGGAAAATGGGAGAACTGAATGAGCAATGACTTCGGCGGGCACGATGCGCGCCCCGAACCCTCGTACGCGCCGGCCTCCGCGCCGCACCCCGCCCCCCCGCGCACCCGCGCGGAGGGGATGGAGGAGCTGATCCGCACCCTCTCCCTCCTCCCCGGCCCTACCGGCCAGGAGGACGCGGTGCTGGAGTGGGTCGCGCGCGAGTGGCGCGCGCTGGGCGAGGTGACGCAGTCGCCGGTGGGGAACCTCTTCCTCCACATCCCCGGCCCCGGCCCGCGCGTGCTGCTGGCGGCGCACGCCGACGAGCTGTCGCTGATCGTGCGCTCCATCACTCCGGACGGCTTCCTGCGCGTGCTGCCGGGCGAGCGCGACGTCTTCTCCTTCCCCTACTTCCTGGGCGCGCCGGTCCGGATTCTGGCCGACGGCGGCGAGCTCCCCGGCGTCGTGGCGACCACCACGGGCCACGCCATGACACCGGAGCAAAAGGACCGCCTCCGATTGGGGTGGGACGACCTGTTCGTGGACGTGGGGCTCACCGCGCGGGAGTGTGGGGAGCGCGGCATCCGCATCGGCACGCGGATGGTGTGGGACTCGCCGCCGCGCAAGTTGGGCAGGCTCCTGGTGGGCAAGGCGATGGACGACCGGCTGGGCGTGGCGGTGCTGGTGGAGCTGGCGCGCCGGCTGTCGGTGCAGGCGCCGCGCTACGACGTGACGCTCGCGCTCACCGTGCAGGAGGAGATCGGGATGGTGGGCGCGTCGTCGCTGGCCCGCGACGGGCGCGCCTATGACATCGGCTTCGTGATCGACAACGGGCTGGCGGGCGACATCCCCACCACCTCCGGCGAGCACGTCCCGGTGCGGCTGGGCGGCGGCCCGACGCTGGTGCACCGCGACTCCTCGGTTCACTACTCGCGCCGCCTGATCCACGCGATGCGCGAGGTGGCGGGGCGCAACGGGATTCCCATCCAGGAGATGGTGCTCTTCCACTACTCGTCCGACGGCGCGCACCTGGTGCGGCAGGGGATGGAGGCGCTCCTGGTGGCGCCCCCCATCCGCTACTCGCACTCCCCGTTCGAGGCCGTCGACCCCTCCGACGTGGAGGCGACGGTACGCCTGTTCGAGCTTTTTCTGACGGGAGCCGCGCCGGGGTGAACGCGGACGTCGTCGTCGTAGGCGGGGGGGTGATCGGGTGCGCCGTCGCCCGCCACGCGGCGCGCGGCGGGCTGCGCGTCGTGGTGGTGGAGCGCGCCACGCCCGGGATGGAGGCCTCGCACGCCGCCGCCGGCATGCTCTCCCCCCTCGCCGAAGCGGACTCGCCCGGCCCCTTCCTCGACCTCCTCCTCCGCGCCCGCGCCATGTACCCCGCCTTCGCCGCCGCCCTCGCGGAGGAGACGGGGATCGACATCGGCTACGGCGACGCGGGCACGCTGTACCTGGCGCTCCGTGACGAGGACGAGGCGGAGCTGGAGCACCGATTCGCCTGGCAGTCCGCCGCGGAGCTGTCCGTCGAACGATTGGATGCGGATGCGGTGCGCGCCCTGGAGCCGGCGGTGTCCCCCGCCACGCGCTGGGCCGTGCGCTTCCCCGGCGATCACCAGGCGGACAACCGTGCGCTGGGCCGCGCGCTCTGGGGCGCCGCCGCCCGCGCCGGCGTCGACTTCCGCCTCGGCGCCGACGCCGTCGCCCTGCTGCGCGACGGCGGCCGCGTCGCGGGCGTGATGCTGGCGGGCGGTGAGCGCATCGATGCGGGCGCCGTGGTGCTGGCGGGAGGAAGCTGGGCGGGGCGGATGGAGGGCCTTCCCCGCCCTCTCCCGGTTGAGCCTGTGCACGGCCAGATTCTGGCCCTCGAGTCGATCCCCCCGCTCTTCCGCCACGTGATCGACTCGCCGCGCTGCTACCTGGTGCCGCGCACCGAGGGCCGCGTGCTGGCCGGCGCCACCGTCGAGCACCTGGGCTTCCGCAAGACCGTCACACCGCGCGGCCTGCTCGGCCTCCTCGCCGGCGCCGTCGAGATCGCCCCCGCCCTCGCCGACGCGGCGGTGGTGGAGACGTGGGCCGGTCTCCGCCCCGGCACCCCCGACGGCTTCCCGATCCTCGGCCCGGACCCCGACCTCGCCGGCCTGCACTACGCGACCGGCCACTTCCGCAACGGCATCCTCCTCGCGCCGCTGACCGGCGAGCTGGTCGGGGAGGGGCTGCTGGGGCGGGTGGATGGTGCGATGGCGGGATTTGGGGTGGGGCGGTTTGGGTAGGCCCTCACCCCCGCTCGTTCCTCGCTGCCCCCTCTCCCGATAACAGGAGAGGGCTGCGCCCTCCTGTCATCGAGAGAGGGGGCGGGCTTTGGTGCCGCGCGGAGGGCCCCCTCCCCCCGGCCCCCTCCCCCGCCTGCGGGGGCGCAGGGCGGGTGAGGGGGAGAACTCCGCCCGC
>DASVTZ010000243.1 GCA_036387335.1 Longimicrobium sp. | reverse complement strand
TCGAGGCTTGGCTCCTGGAAGACGAGCAGCGCCGCCTCACCCCCGCCCTCCGCGAAGTGCTCGACGAGGCGCTGGCGATGGCCCGCGCGTGGGCGGAGCCGGCGGAGCTGTCGGAGCGGCACCGGGCGGTGCTGGGGCGGGTGTAGTGGGCCCTCACCCCCGCTCGGTCATCGCTGCCCCCTCTCCCGATAACCGGAGAGGGCTGCGCCCTCTGTTATCGAGAGAGGGGGCGGATGTCTGCGCGTTGCCACGTTGTTTCGTAGGGGCACGATTTATCGCGCCCGTGCCCCGCGCTGCTCCGCCGCCAGGGCAAACGCGCCGAGATCCGTAGGGGCCGCCCCACGTGGCTGCCCGTGCCCTCCCGGGCGCTGCGGCCCGCCTTTGTCGCGGACGACGGCGATGGGCACGGGGCGTGCGTAGCCGGGCCGCCCCGCCGCTTGCGCACGATGCCAAGGACGGAGGCTCAAGACCAAGGAGAAAGATCATGGCGTTGAATACTTTGCGGGACCTGTACGTGGAGCAGCTTCGCGACCTGTACAGCGCGGAAAACCAGATCCTGAAGTCGCTTCCCAAGATGGCGGAAGCCGCAAAGCACCCCGAGCTGCGGCAGGCGTTCGAGGCCCACGTGACGCTGACGGAGGAGCACGTGCGCCGGCTCGACTCGATCTTCGCCGACCTGGACGAGAAGGGGTCCGGCCACCACTGCAAGGGGATGGAGGGGCTCCTCAAGGAAGCCAACGACACCGTCAAGGAAAAGGGCGACTCCGACGTGCTGGACGCCGCCATGATCGCCAACGCGCAGCGCGTGGAGCACTACGAGATGGCCGGCTACGGCTGCGTGCGCACCTACGCGCGCATGCTGGGCCGCGAGCAGGACGCCACCTTGATCCAGCAGACGCTGGACGAGGAGGGCGCCACCGACGAGCAACTCACGACTCTCGCCGAGCGCGTCATCAACATCGACGCCCTGCACGACATGTAAGCTCCGCGGGCTGGCGGTACGCGAACGGGGCGGGCCTGGAGATTCAGGCCCGCCCCGTTCCGTTTCCATGCATCCCATTTGCCTCACGCGGAGGCGCGGAGACGCAGAGAGAACTGCAACCGCATGGCTCACACAGAGACACAGAGGAACAGCAAGAGGGAACGACAAGGGTGTCGCTTTCCTTCTCTGTGGCTTTTGCGGGCGGGCTGATGTATCTTCTATGTAGACACCTACGCGGAGGGCGTGATGCGCATACGGGTTCAGAAGTGGGGAAACAGCTTGGCTCTGAGGATCCCTAAGTCCTTTGCGACGGAGACCGCGCTTGGGCAGGGGGCGGAGGTCGACCTGACGCTGGAAGAAGGCCGCCTCGTGGTCACCCCTCTGACGCACCCGGAGTACACGCTCGACGATCTGCTGTCGCGGATCACACCGGACAATCTTCACCGCGAGATCGACACCGGGCCCGCGGTGGGAGATGAAGTCTGGTGAGTGCCGCCACCGGGTACGTTCCGGCTCGCGGAGACATCGTCTGGGTGCAGCTGAATCCACAAGCTGGGCACGAACAGGCAGGGAGGAGGCCCGCACTCGTCGTTTCACCGGCTTCGTACAACGGTCGAGCGGGGCTCGCGCTGCTGTGCCCCATCACCAGCCAGGTGAAAGGTTATCCGTTTGAGGTACGCCTCCCGAGTGGGGGCAAGGTGAGTGGCGTCGTCCTGGCCGACCAGATCAAGAGCCTGGACTGGCGCGCACGCAACGCCGAATTCGCGGCGCGGGTTACCGAGGCGGTGGTTCGCGGGGTACTCCAGAAACTCGGCGCTCTCCTGGAACCCTGACGAAACCACTTGGAATCGTAATCCCTCTGCGCCTTTCAGTTCCCTCTGTGGCTCTGTGTGAAACCGCCGTTGTCAGTTGCGGGCAAGGGCGAGGGATGCAGGTGCTCCGACTGGGAGCGGAGCTCGATGAAGCGGCGGGCCTGCTGCGCGAGGCCGCGCTGCTCCAGGAAGGCGTCCAGGTGCCGGAGGACCGAGCGCATGGAGTCGATCTGCTCTTCGAAGCCGCGGAGGCGGCGCACCTCGCCGAGGAGGCGCAGGGTGGCGTCCGGGTGCAGCGCGGCGATGTAGCGCTGGTTGGCGGGCGACACCTCGGCCTCGCGCTCCACCACGAAGACCAGGTCGTCGGAGTCGCGCGGGGAGTGCGTGACGGCCAGCGTGGCGTCGCCGGTCTGGAAGTCCAGCACGGTCTGCGCTTCCCAGGGACCGGGGGTGGCCTCGGAGGCGAGCGCTTCGAGCGCGGCGAGCTCGCGCTCGGAGAGCGGCGAATCGTTGGGCATGAGGACGGGGATGCGGTCGGGGGGGGCGCGGCGGGGAAGGGTGCAATCTTCCGCGGCGGCGGGTCACGCGCAAGCTTTCGGTGCGGCTTCGGCGGCGCGGTGGTACGGTGGATGCTGAACCGGCGGGCGACCCAGCTCCGGCCCAAACCCGTTCGCAGAGGCGACATGCCCCGCACCCGTATCCTCGCCGCGCTCCCCCTGGCGGCTTTCCTTGCCCTCGCCGCCTGCGACAACGCGGGCGAGCACACCCCCGAGAACAACGATGCCGCCACGGGCGCCGACCCGGTGACGCGCCAGGACTCCGCCACGGTCGGCCAGCAGGTCCCCAACGCCTACCCGCCCGTCGGCACCACCAGCACCACCCCGGCGGACAGCAACCCGTCGCCCACGACGCCCGGCGGAGCGCCGCCGGCGGGGACCTCCACCGGGCCCGGGACGAGCACTCCCTGACAAACGGGTGGGGAACGAGACAGGTGCCCGGCGCAGCTCGCCGGGCACCTGTCTCGTCGCGCGCTTTCGCGAGGGAGCTACGGCTCTTTCCGCGTCCAGAGCAGGATCACGCCGCAGGCCGAGTCGCTTCCGCTGTACTGGAGCGGGATCTGCGACGAGCCGCTGAACACCTCCACCGCCTCCAGGTGCTCGGGGAGCGCCATCCCGGCCAACCCGCTGCGGTCGTACGCCACTCGGTTTCCATCGAGGTACACCTGGGGCAGGCACTGCGAGACGCTGCCGCGCGTCTGGCTTCGATAGATCGAGCCGACCATCGAGGAGCGGTCCAGGACGATGTTGTAGCCGATCCGCGTCGTTCCGGGCATGCGGTCCACCACCTGGGCGATGTCCGCGTTGGCGTACCGCTCGATCTCCTCGCGGCGCAGGAAGCGGCCGAGCCCCCGGGCCTCGCGGTCGTAGAACCCGGAGAGCTCGAGCGATGCACGCCGCTTGGGCTGGATACGACCGACGACGGTGAGCGGCTCCACCGACAGCGCCTGCACCGCCATGCGCACGTCCACCTGGAGCGTTTCCAGGATGCCGACCTGCACAGGCTGGGTGACGGTCGCGCTGTACCCGGTTCGCTCCGCGCGCAGGCGCACCGGGTCGGTCACGCGGATGTGCATCGAAAAGGTGCCGTTCTCCGCGGAGGTCGTGCGGGCCACCGTGCGCCCTTCGGCGTTGACGACGGTGATGCGCGCCTGCGGCACGGGCTGCCCGTCTGCCGCGTCCAGCACGCGGCCGCTGAGCACCTGCGCCGCGGCGGGCGTGGCCAGCATCAGGAGGAGGGCGGAGAAGGCCAGGAGCCGGCGGAGGATCATGCGCTTCCCGGGGTGGGAGAGGAGGGCGGCGGGGTGTCGCATGGATGCGCACCCCGCCGGCGCAAAGCAACCTTCTTCGTCCGGGCTAGCGGGCGGCGGCGGGCGAGTGCGGTGCGGCGTCGGTACAATCTTGGATCACCTGCGAGATCTCGCTCTTCAGCAGGTCGTCCGCTTCCATGCGCACCCTGTAGTCCGCGGGCGCCTGGCTCGCGAGATTGAGCCCCACTTCCTTGTTGAACAGGCGCTCACCGCGAAGCTGCAGCATGCGAGATCCGTTCGTCCGGGTGCTGACGTTCACCAGGTGCTCGATGCGGGTCACCGCCGCGCTGTCGGCCGTGCGGCTCGCGTAGAAGCTGTTGCCGCTCTTCGCCATCTCCACGTTGGAGTAGCCCAGCCTCCGCAGCGACTCCTGCGCGCATGAAAGGGCGTTCTCCGGGGCCGGAGCGCTTCTCTGCACCGCGGCAGGGACGCAGGCAGCCAGGAGCCCGAGCGTGGGAAGGACCAGCCGGGTAAGCGTAACTCTCATGATCCCGCTCCGTCATTGGGTTGGTTGTGTGCCGCCGCGGCGTTCGGATGGACCGCGTACACCGTGCCACCGCGCAAGCACATCCTATGTTTTGGATGGTCAACACGTTGCCCGCCCGCGCCGGACCTCGTCAGCTTCCGTGTGGCCCATCCGCGAGACAGGCCCGTCCGCGAATCAGGACACCTGCACTACAGGCGGATTGTCTCGCCGTGCCGCGGCAGGTGGAGGTCCGCGTCAGGCAGCCCGGCGGCGGCCCAGGCGGCGCGGGTGCGGAGCGGGGGTTCGAGCGGGTTCTCGTCAGTGAGGCGAAAGGTGCCCCAGTGCATCCCCACGAACGCGCCGCGCCCGCCGAGGTCCTGGTAGGCGTGCACCGCCTCTTCGGGGTTCATGTGCGCGGGCTTCATGAACCAGCGCGGGTCGTAGGCGCCCACCGGCATCAGCACCACGTCGAACGGTCCGGCGCGGCGCGCGATCTCGCCATAGCCGCCGAAGTAGCCGCTGTCTCCCGCGAAGTAGATCCCGCGTCCATCCGGCAGGCGCAGGGCGAAGGAGGCCCAGAGGCGGTCGTTGAACTCGCGCATGGTGCGCCGCGTCCAGTGCTGCGCGGGGGCGCAGGTCACGCGCACGCCGCCCGGCAGTTCCGCCTCGTCCCACCAGTCCAGCTCCGTGATCCCGCGGATCCCCAGCCGCGCGAACCACTCCGCGTACTTCAGCGGCGTCACCCAGCGCAGCGCCTCGCCGAACCGCTCGTGGAGGCGCCGCACCGTGTCTTCGTCCAGGTGGTCGTAGTGGTCGTGCGACAGGAGGACGGCGTCGATGGGCGGCAGCGCCTCCCACGCGATCGCGGGCGGTACGAAGCGCGCCGGCCCGATCCGCTGCGACGGCGATGCGCGCAGGCTCCAGTGCGGATCGGTGAGGACGTTGATGGCGCCCGCCTGGATCAGGAACGTCGAGTGCCCCACCCACGTGATGCGGATCTCGTCCCTGGCCGCGCGCGGAGATGCGATCTCCGGCCGCGCCATCGGCAGGTCGCCGGGCTTCGGATTGGGCGCGCGCCCGCGCAGCAACCGCTCGCCCATCCACTGCAGGAGCTGGAGCTGCGTGCGCCTCTCGCCGCCCTCCACGGGCCAGGGCGTCCTGAACTTGCCATCCGGCCCGTGATGCGGCGGGCGGTGATCGGGCACGTGTTCCAAAAAGACCTCATACGGAGACACAGAGGGTAGGAAAGAACAGCGGAAGGGGTTCTCCGCGGCTTGTAGCTCCCTCTGTGTTCTCCGCGTGATGCTTTTTTTGTTCCGTTCAACCCACTCGCACGTTACTCCGACGATCGCCTCTGCTCCTCGATCATCCGCCGCACCCTCGCCGGGGCGTCGCGCATCAGCGGCTGGATCAGCTCCGCCTCCGGGAGGTTGCGCCAGTACTTCAGCGGCATCTCTGACTTCATCGCGCGGGGCTTCATGCGCGCGGGGTTGAAGATGCTGGCGTAGTACGTCCGCCACAGATCCTCCAGCGCATCGGCCGACGGTGCGGCGGAGCGCGGCACGCCTTCGGAGAACCAGAGCGACGAGCCGTCCCAGTGCGCGCAGCGGCGCGGCGTGAGGATCGACCAGCGCATGGAGGCGAAGCGCTCGGCGAAAAAGGGTGCGGAGCGCTCCAGGGTGTGGTGCTCCGGCTCAAACCACGCCACGTAGTGCGTCCCGCCCTCCCCCTCGACCGCTCGGAAGCGGACGAACGCCTTGGTCTTGTGCACGTCGCGCCGCACGGCCTTCTCCATGGCGAGCATGCGGTGGACGTCGGGGTCCATCGCCACCTCCATCAGCCGCGGCTCCCCGTGCTTCAGCCGCCAGAGGACGCGGTACAGGATCGCCCAGCGCTCCGCATCGCTGTGGCACGCCGCCGCCTCCGCGAGCGCCATGAACGCGCGCGGCACCCGTGCCGTCGCCTGGCTCACGGCGGCGGGAGCGTCATCCACCAGATCGAGCCCGGCCTGCTCCCCCTCCGCCTCCTCCCAGAGCACGTCGCGCGGCTCCACCCCCGCGGCCAGGAGCCCGCGGGCGGCGTCGCGCCATCCGTGGAACGTAGGTTCGATACTCGTGCGGTGCATGTGGCCCTCACCCCCGTCTCGTTACACTCGACTGCCCCCTCTCCCGATAACAGGAGAGGGCTGCGCCCTCCCGTCATCGAGAGAGGGGGCTGAAATCGCTCCACCTTCCCCCTTTCCGTTGACTCTGTGGCTCTGTGTGAGGCGCGGTTGCAGTTCTCTCAGCGCCTCCGCGTCTCCGCGTGAGCCCGCCGTTTCAGAGCTCGCCGTGGAGCGCGGCGAACGCGGTTTCGAACAGGTCCGTCTGGCTCCCCTTGGGCGCGATGCGGTCGCGCAGATCGAGGGCGTCGGGGTTGAGCAGCCGCGGCCGGTGGTCGTCGGTGATGATGAACGGAAGGGCGCGCTTCAGCGGCACCCGCATGCGCGCGAGGTCCGCGAGGCGGATGCGGTGCCAGCGGCGCGCGGCCAGGATGCGCTTCACGTTGCGCGTCCCGAGGCCCGGGATGCGCAGCAGCTCCTCCCGGTCAGCCAGGTTCAGGTCCACGGGGAAGCGGTCGCGATTGCGGAGCGCCCACGAGGTCTTGGGGTCGATGCCGAGGTCCAGGTTGGGCGCCTGCGCGGTGGTCAGCTCGCGCGCCTCGAAGCCGTAGAAGCGCATCAGCCAGTCCGCCTGGTAGAGCCTGTGCTCGCGCACCAGCGGCGTGGCAATCAGCGGGAGCGCGGCGGCGGCATCCGGGATCGGCGAGAAGCCGGAGTAGTACACGCGCCGCAGCTCCGGTCCGCGGTACAGCTCCGATGCGGTGTGCAGGATGGTGGTGTCCGTCGCCTCGGTCGCGCCGACGATCATCTGCGTGCTCTGGCCGGCCGGGGCGAAGCGCGGGAGGGTGCGGCGCGGCGCGGCATCCGCCTTGGCTTCGGCAATGCGCTCCTTCATCCGCCCCATGGCGCCGGTGATCTGCACGAGCTGCTTTTCGGGGGCGAGCCGGTCCAGGTTCTCCTGCGTGGGGAGCTCCACGTTGATGCTCAGCCGGTCCGCCCAGCGCCCCGCCTCGTCAAGCAGCTCCGGCGACGCATCGGGAATCGTCTTCAGGTGGATGTAGCCCGCGAAGCCGTGCTCCCGCCGCAGCGTCTTCGCCACGGCGATGAGCTGCTCCATCGTGTAGTCCGGCGTGCGGATGATCCCCGAGCTGAGGAAGAGCCCTTCGATGTAGTTGCGCCGGTAGAAGTCCAGCACCAGTGCCACCAGCTCGTCCACCTTGAAGCGCGCCCGGCGCACGTCGCTGGAGCGGCGGTTGATGCAGTACTGGCAGTCGTAGATGCAGTAGTTCGTGAGCAGCACCTTGAGGAGCGACACGCACCGGCCATCGGGCGTGTAGCTGTGGCAGATCCCCGTCCCCTCTGTGGAGCCGAGCCCCTTTGCGCCCCCCTTCCTCCCCTTCGCCCCGCTGCTGGAGCACGACGCGTCGTACTTGGCCGCATCCGCCAGGATCGAGAGCTTCGCCGCGACTTCCATCCCCTTCTCCCGCAAGCGTTCCCACCACCTCCGTACAGACACCGAAATCTAACGTCTGTACAAAGTTGGGTCAACGCGCCTGCGGTACGCATTGCGAGCTGGATTCAGGGGTCACGCCGCGCGGCAGAAGCATACCTGTCGCGCGCTCCCTCCGTGGAACGACCCACCCGCGAAGTCACCGTAGCGCGCCTCCAACCGGAGCCCGCCTGCGTCCAGGAGAAGCGGAAGCTCCTGCGGGAAGATGCAACGCACGGCCAGCGGAGCCGTCCAGAAGTCGGGGCGGCCCGGCGCCGAGAAGTACCACGTTTCGCGCTTCACCTGGGTGGCCGCGTCGTACTCGCCCTCCGCCTCCACGGAGACGCGCCCGTGGTCCGGATGCTCGATCTCCATCACGGCGAAGCGAGTGCCCGCGGGTCGCGCGAGCAGGCGGACGCTGGGGTTGAACACGTCGAAGACGAAGACCCCGCCCGGCGCCAGGTGCCGGCGCACGGCGCTGAAGCACGCCAGCAGGTCGTCCGTCGCGTGCAGATGGAGCAGCGAGTTGCGCGCGATGAAGATCAGCGGGAACGACTCGCCGAGGTCGAACGAGCGGATGTCGCCCTCCACCAGCTCGGCGGACGCGGACGCCTGGCGCAGCCTTTCCGCGGCCGCGCCGAGCATCTCAGGCGACAGGTCGATCCCCACGCAGCGCGTCCCGCCCTGCGCGATCGGGGCGAGGAGCTGCCCCGTGCCGCACGCCAACTCCAGCACCGGGCCGCCCGCGCGCCGCGCCTCCTCCGCGTAGAAGCGCGCGTACTCGCCCGGCGGAAACAGCAGGTCGTAGAGCCGTGGATCGGAGTAGAATCGCTCGCTCATCTTCGCTTCCGGTTGCGAACGATCAACTTGATGCGGGCAGTTACGTCGTCGTCTTCAGCGGCAGCGCGTCGCCGGCGGGGGCGAGGTCCTCGGGATCGGCGTCGCCGAAGTCGATGTCGAGGGGGCGGAGCTGGCAGTGGGCGCCGCAGCCGAAGCGGTAGCGGTTGGCCGCGAACCAGCGGTAGAAGCGCTCGAAGCCTACCCCGAAGTACGGGAGCTTGAAGACCCAGCCGATGGCGCCGCCAAGCGGGAGGATCTTGAGGAGCTGCTCGATGGCGCCGCCCCCCTGCCACGTCTTCCCCCCCGGCCCCACCAGCTGCATCGCCTGGGCGTACGACTCGCTCGGGATCCAGGGGAAGCGGGTGAGGACCGAGGTGTTCTGGAAGGGGATCACTTCCAGCTCGTCGTGCTTGTCCCACTTGCGCAGGAGGTTGGCGAGCCGCGTGCACACCTTGCACTGGCCGTCGAACACCACGGTGTAGGGGCGCCCCATGCCGGCGGAGGTGGCTTCCTGGCCGCCGAAGACGAAGTGGACGACGGGGAAGCTCATGCGCCCGCCCCCGCCGCCTGCGCGGCGCCGGTGACCAGCGTCGTGACTTCGGGCGGCGCGTGGAGGGTGCGGTGGATGGGGCAGAGGCCCGCGGCGCGCCGGGCCGCCTCCCGCCGCTCGGCGGGAAGCGAGGGCCAGTCGAGTGCGACCTCCATCTTGCCGATGCGATGCGGCTTCTCCACGTACTCGAAGCCCACTTCCACCGCCAGGTCGGTGGCGGGGATGTCGGCGTTGGTGGCCCACGACTGGAGGATGGAGTAGGTGCACACCGCCAGGCTGCTCGCCAGCATGTGCCCCGGCGAGTAGGTCATCTCGGCCGAGTCCGCCTCGACGCTCAGCGGCCCCGCGCCCCCCTGCACGCGAAGCCGGTCCTCGGAAAGCAGCATGATCTTCAAGGGACCCCCTCCGTGTGCATGCGCCGGCTCACGTCGCGCACAGCAGCGACTCGCCGCCGTCCACCCACATCTCCGTTCCCGTCAGGTGGCTGGCGGCGTCGGAGGCCAGGAACAGCACCACACGTGCCACCTGCTCGGCGCTCCCGGGGGCGCGCGTCAGCGGGTACTTGGATTCCTCGCTGGGATACTCTGGCTCGACTTTCACCTTGTCGACGTGGCGCTGCTCGGTGTTGTCGTCGATGGCGGTTTCGATGGCGCCGGGGCAGATCACGTTGATTCGCACCCCATGCGGCCCCAGCTCCAGCGCCAGCATCTTCGTGAACGCCACCTGCCCCGCCTTGGACGACGCGTAGGCCGACGCGCCCGTGTTCTTGAAGATACGCGTGCCGTTGATAGACGAGTTCACGATCACGGATCCGCCCTGCTTCTTGAGGTGCGGCACGGCGTATTTCACCGTGAAAAAGGTCCCGGTGAGGTTGATGGCGATGGTCTGCTCCCACTCCTCCGGCTCCAGCTCTTCGATCGGCGCCCAGACGCCGTTGACGCCCGCGTTGGCGAAGACGACGTCCAGCCGCCCCCACTCGCCCACGACCTCCTCCACCGCGCGCTTCATGTCGTCCGCCTTGCTGACGTCGGCGACGACGGCGAGGGCATGGCCGCCGCCCTTTTCGATCTCCTCGACCACGGGGTCCAGGTTCTCGCGGTGGCGGCCCAGTACGGCCACCTTTGCGCCTTCCTTCGCCATGAGGATGGCGGACGCCCGTCCGATCCCTTCGCCGCCGCCCGTCACCAGCGCCACCTTGCCTTCGAGCTGCATCGTCGTCACTCCCGTTCAGCGCGTTCGTTGGATTGTGGTGCCGGGTGGAGAGATTTTCGTGCCGCATGGGTCGCAACGGCGGGGCTCACGCGGAGGCGCGGAGACGCAGAGAGAACTCCTCCGCGCCTCCGCGCCTCCGCGTGAGGCCATTCTTTTCATGTAAGCGCGAACGTGCGCAGCGCCTCGTAGCGCGGCGGACCGCTCCCCAGGTGGCTTCGGAAGAGGACGATGCCCTCCACCTCCATCCGCCCGCCGAACTCGGGCGCCGCGGCTACGGCTGGTTCCACGTCGCGGGGCGGGTTGAGGCGGCTGATGGTGAGGTGGGGTGAGAACGGCTTCTTCTCGGCGGGGAAGCCGGCTTGACGCGCGGCGTCTTCCGCCAGCGCCGCGACTCGCTTCAGCTCCGCGGCGCCCTCGGCTACGCCGAGCCAGAGCACTCCCGCGCGCCGCGCACGGGGGAAGGCGCCCAGCCCGCCGAACGCGATCGAGAAGCGCGGGCCCAGCGGCGCCTTCTCGAGTGCCTCCACCAGCTGGCGGTGCTGTTCGGCGTCCGTATCGCCCAGGAAGCGGAGGGTGAGGTGCCAGTTGGCGGGGACCACGGGGCGCCCCGGTATGCCGCCGGGGAGGGCGCGGCGCAGGTGCTCGCCGAGCGCGTCGCGGAGGGGATCGCTGAGCGGGACGCCGAGGAAGAGGCGGCCGACGCGGGGCTCGGTCATCGGATGACGGGTGCGGGGAACCCAGGGCGCGCAATCGCGGTACGACACAGCATGCGCCGTTCCGCCGCGAGGGCGGAATCATCTGCAAATCCGGCAGCCGCAACGCGGTACGCCTGTTGCACGTGAGCGCGGACATGGAAGGGGAGTAGCCGCGCGGGCGAGAAAGCCCGTGTGTCCGGATCGTCAAGACTGCGCCTCACGGGGCGCACGGTCCGGACAGGTTCCAGTGAGAGCCAGGCGAGACCTTCGCGACAGGGGCCGGTGTGCGTTGCGCACACGGGCCACGCGCGAGGGTCTCGCCTTCGCGCGTAGGGGATCACACAGGAGGAGCAGGAGATGAACAACGTAAAGGTATTCGGGCTGATGGCCGGGCTCACGGCGCTGTTCGTAATGGCCGGCGGCGCGTTCGGGGGGCAGGGCGGGGTCATCATCGCGCTCGTGATGGCGGCCGCGATGAACTTCTTCGCCTACTTCGGGTCGGCCACGATGGTGCTGCGCATGTACAACGCGCAGGTGATCACGCCGGAGCAGGCGCCCGTGCTGTACGCGATGGTGGACCGGCTGCGGCAGCGTGCCGGGCTCCCCATGCCCACCGTGGCCATCGCGCCGCACATGCAGCCCAACGCCTTCGCCACGGGGCGCAACCCGGAGAACGCGGTGGTGTGCGTGACCGAGGGGATCCTGCAGCTCGTGTCGCGCGACGAGCTGGAGGGGGTGATCGCGCACGAGCTGGCGCACATCAAGAACCGCGACATGCTCCTGCAGACCTTCACCGCCACCCTCGCGGGCGCCATCTCGTCGCTCGGGCAGATGGCGATGTGGGGCGCCCTCTTCGGCGGCAACGACGAGGAGGAAGGAGGCGGGGCGGTGGGCGCCATCCTGATGATCTTCCTGGCCCCGCTGGCGGCCTCGGTGATCCAGATGGCGATCTCGCGCCAGCGCGAGTTCAAGGCGGACGCGGTGGGCGCGGAGATCTGCGGGCGGCCGCTCTCGCTGGCGCACGCGCTGCGCAAGCTGGAGGCGGGTGCGGAGCGCATCCCCATGCACGTGTCGCCCGCCGCGGCCCCGATGGCGCAGGTGAATCCGCTCGCGTCGCTGCACGGCGGCGGGTTCGCGCGGCTGTTCTCCACGCATCCGCCCACCGAGGAGCGGGTGGCGAGGCTGGAGGCGATGGCGGGGGCGCGGGTGGGTGCGTTGGTGCGTTAGTGCGTTAGTGCGTTCGATTGGAGCGGGGGCGGGGGCGAGTCGCCGGGGGCGGGGGCGGGTCGCCGGGGGCTGAAGCCCCCGGCTGGAACGACGCAAAGGCGGCTGAAGCCGGCTGGAGGAACGCGGCATTCCATGTTTTTGCCATGCTGTCGCGCTTCCTCTGCCCTCGACCGGGCTGTGAACCATGGCGCGGAGCGAAGGATCTACTGCGCGTTCCGAGAGGCCTGCGTGCGGAAAAGCGCACTCACGCACTCACGCACTCACGCACTTCCCCCCTGGCCCGAATCCGGCATCGGGGTGGTGAGCGTATGTAGAGGGTGCGGCGGAACATGGGTCGGTCCGCGGCCTACAAAGCTCACCGTACCCCAAACCACCGAGGCACCCGCCGATGCTGATCCGCAAGCCCGACGACATCCCGTCCTCCGAGATCACGCCGGAGAGCGTGTACGTGAACCGCCGCGGATTCATCGGCGCGGCGGCCGCGGCGATCGCGACCGTGGCGGCGCCCGCGTCGCTCATGGCGTGCGCGGAGGCGGAAGGGGCGCAGGACAAAGCCAACTCGTACGAAGAGATCACGCAGTACAACAACTTCTACGAGTTCGGCACGGACAAGGAAGATCCATCCCGCCTGGCGCCGCGGCTGCTCAAGACGCGGCCGTGGACGGTCAGCATCGAAGGGATGTGCCGCAAGCCCGGGCGCTACCCCATCGACACGCTCATCCGCGCCAACCGCGTGCAGGACCGCACCTACCGCCTGCGCTGCGTGGAGGCGTGGTCGATGGTGATCCCCTGGCAGGGTATCCCGCTGCGCGACGTGCTGGCGCGCGCGGAGCCCCTCCCCGGCGCGCGCTTCGTGGAGCTCACCACGCTGCACGACCCGCGGCAGATGCCGGGGCAGCAGCGCGGCGTTCTGGATTGGCCGTACGTCGAGGGGCTGCGGATGGACGAGGCGATGCATCCGCTGACGCTGCTCGCCACGGGGATCTACGGCAAACCGCTCCCGGCGCAGAACGGGGCGCCGCTGCGGCTGGTGGTTCCGTGGAAGTACGGCTTCAAGTCGATCAAGAGCATCGTGCGCATCCGCTTCACGGACCGGCAGCCGCGCACGGCGTGGAACGTGTCCGCGCCCGGCGAGTACGGCTTCTACGCCAACGTCAACCCGCAGGTCGACCACCCGCGCTGGAGCCAGGCGCGCGAGCGGCGCATCGGCACCTTTCTGCGCAGGCCGACGCTGATGTTCA
>DASVTZ010000242.1 GCA_036387335.1 Longimicrobium sp. | reverse complement strand
CGGAATAATTCGTCATTCTGGCGGGGCGCCTTCGACGGGTAGGCGGGGTTCGGGGGGAGGGAAGGCACGGGCAGCCACATGGGGCGGCCCCTACAGGCGTTGGTGCCGGAGGGCAGGGTACCGCGTGGTGGCGGGGGAGGGCAGACACGCAGGTCTGCCCCTACGGTTTTCGGTGTGCGGGGCGGGCGGCGGGGAGGGGGCGGGCACGGGCGCGATGAATCGCGCCCCTACGGTTGTGCCCATTCCCCGTTCCCATTCCCCATTCCCCATTCCCATTCCCCATTCCCCATTCCCCATTCCCCATTCCCCATTCCCCATTCCCCATTCCCCTCCGTCCCCCCCGGCATGCCCCGTGCATCTGAGCGCCCGCGCTGCGCGAGCCCTGGATTCCGCCGGGTTGCGTGCGGTCAAGGGGGGGCATAGCTTCGGGTTCACTTAACCCACCCGCTCACAGGGTGCTACGCCTGCCCAGTCCGTCCCGCCGCGCGCGAGCCGCGCCGGGAGCACAGCCTCGGGAAGCAATGGCCTTCAGCTGGCTCAGAAAAGGAAACTTCATCCCGGTCAACGACATCGCCGTCGACCTGGGGACCGCCAATACGCTGGTGTACGTGAAAGGCGAGGGGATCGTCCTCAACGAGCCCTCGGTGGTGGCCGTGGAAAAGGCCACCAACAAGATCAAGGGGATCGGGCTCGAGGCCAAGCGCATGCTGGGGAGGACCCCGGAAGGCGTGACCGCCGTGCGCCCCCTCAAGGACGGCGTGATCGCGGATGTGGACGTGACGGAGATCATGCTCCGCTACTTCCTGGAGACGGTCACCTCCAAGCGCTTCCTCAAGCTGAAGCCCACGATGGTGGTGGGCGTGCCCTCGGGGATCACGGAGCTGGAGCGGCGCGCCGTGCGGTCGAGCGCGCACGCGGCCGGGGCCAAGGAAGTGTACATGGTGGCCGAGCCCATGGCCGCCGCCATCGGCGTGGGGCTTCCCGTGGAGACGCCCACGGGGAACATGGTGATCGACATCGGCGGCGGGACGACGGAGATCGCCGTGATCGCGCTCAGCGGGATCGTGTGCGACACCTCGATCCGGGTGGGCGGCGACGAGATCGACAACGCCATCGTCACCTTTTTGCGCAAGAACTACAACCTGATGATCGGCGAGGCCACGGCCGAGGCGGTCAAGATCCAGATCGGCAGCGCGTTCAGCACCGGCGAAGAGCGGGAGATGGACGTCAAGGGGCGCGACCTCGTCTCCGGCATCCCGAAGACGGTGCGCGTGCACTCGCAGGAGATCCGCGAGTGCATCCAGGAGCCGATCCAGGCCATCGTGGAAGCCGTGCGCCGCGCGCTGGAGATCACCCCGCCGGAGCTGGCGAGCGACATCGTGGACCGCGGCATCGTGATGACCGGCGGCGGGGCGCTCATCCGCGGGCTGGACGTGCTGATCGCCCGCGAGACCAACCTGCCGATCCACGTGGACGAGGAGCCGCTCACCTGCGTGGTGCGCGGCGCCGGGCGCATCCTGGACGACGTGCAGAAGTACAGAGGAGTGTTGACGACGTGAGCACCTTTCGGCCCTACCTCAAAGGCGCGGGCGAGCGCGGGCGCAAGCGCGACCTGGGGATCGCGGCCGGGTTCACCGCGCTCGCGCTCCTCCTGTTCAACCTGCCGGACACGTACCGCACCGGCCTGGCGACGGGAGTGCGCAACACGGTCCTGTTCCCCGTGATCGCCATGCAGGGCGGCGCGGCGGACCGGGCGGGCCGCTTCGGCGACGCGGGCGAGCTGCGCGCCGAGCGCGACTCGCTGGCCGCGTTCCTGGTGGGGCAGGCCAACCTGGCCCAGGAGAACCGCGAGCTGCGGGCCCTGCTGGGCTTCCGCGAGCGGCTGGGCTACACCTTCGTGGCCGCCGAGGCTTCGCGCGGGCGCGGGGTGGGCGCCACCGGCACACTGCAGCTCTCCGCCGGGCGGCGCGAGGGGGTCGGCACCGCCGCGGCCATCGTGACCGCCGAGGGGCTGGTGGGGAGCGTGTGGCGGCTGGGCGACCGCTCGGCGGTGGGGATCGACTGGACCCACCCCGAGTTCGGGCTGAGCGTGATGACGCAGGACGGCGAGACGTACGGCATCGCCAAGCCCACCAACGGCCCCCGCGGCGAGCGGATGCTGGCGCTGACGCCGGTGGCCTTCCACACGCAGCCGCCCAACGGGTCGCTGATCGTGACCTCGGGCGACGGCGGGCTCTACCCGCGCGGCATCCCGGTGGGTCGCGTGGCGGGCGCGGGGCGGGCGGAGGGCGGCTGGCAGCGGGTGTACTACATCCGCCCCCTGGTGAGCCCCGCGCAGATGTCGCACGTGCTGATTCTGGGCGCGCCCACCAAGGCCCCGACCGACCAGGACCTGGCGGCGGCGTGGGGGGTGACGCTGAGCGCCGCCGAGCGCGATTCCGCGCGCGCCACGGGCCCGGCCGTCTCGCCCGACGCGGCGACGCCCACGGCGCCCACGCGCCCGCGGCCCCGCGCCGCGGC
>DASVTZ010000241.1 GCA_036387335.1 Longimicrobium sp. | reverse complement strand
AGGACGTCGGAGAGCGCCGGAGCCGGCAGGTGAATCGTGGGGTCAAACGAAAGCAGAGCCGCTATCCCGTCCGGAAGCGGAGTGACTGCTCCCGGACGGTGATGCGGACCCTTGAGGTGCTTAGGTAAACGGCATTGCGCGAAGGCGGACTTCGCGTGTGTCCAGCGGCGAATTTATTCGCTCCTGGAGGCGGGGACCGTCGCATGGCGTGGCACGGGCAGCCACGTGGGGCAGCCCCTACGAGCCATCGGTGTGCGCGGCGGACGGTGGAGCCGCGGGCACGGGCGCGATGAAGCGCGCCCCCACGAGATTGGCGCCACGCGCAGGGATGGATGCGTACGCCCCTCCCCCGCGGTTTGGGGGAGGGGCCGCGAGGACGAGCCGGGGGAGGGGGCCCTTCCGGGCCCTTCCCCCCTCCCCCAGGCAGTTTTGGGGGAGGGGGATGCGTCGCGGAGCGACGCTGGGGGTGGGGCCTACTGCACCCGCCGCACGCGCTGTATGGTGCGGCGGTCGGGGGCGCCGGGGGGGCGGGCGGGCGATCCGCCGCCGGCACGGCCGTGGAAGCCGGCGAGGCTGCTCGCTTCGGCCTGCGCCAGGAGATTCGTGACGGCGTCCAGGGCACCGGTGGCGCGGGCGGCCTCGGGGGGGACGCCGCGGCGGACCAGGGCGCGGATCTCCTCGGTAAGGATCTCGTACTCGCGGCGCAGGGCGTGCTCCGTCCAGCCGAGGCGCGCGCGCTGGGCTCCGTGGCGCGCGGAGACCATGTGCCGGAAGTCGGCGCCGTCGCGGAGGAGGTGGCTCTCGGCGTCGCTCTCGCCCGCCTCGTCGAGGATCACCAGGGCCTGGGCCAGCGCGGCAAGGAAGGCGGCCGTGTGGTCCTCCAGGTCCACCCGCGCCAGCTCGCGCGCCTCAGGTATGGCGGGGTCGGCGCGCATGCGGGCCACGCAGCCGGCCATCAGCGAGTCCAGCGCGCCCTGCAGCAGCTCTCCCACCCGCGCGACGCTGGCGACCGCTTCCGGCTCCGCGGCCGCGGCGGGGGTCGCGAGCCAGAGGGTGAAGCAGGAGCCCTCCCCGGGAACGCTGCGCAGGGAGAGGTCGCCGCCCATCAGGCGCGCGAACTCGCGGCTGATGGTGAGGCCCAGCCCCGTGCCCCCCGCCGTGCGCGTGTGCCCGGTCTCCGCCTGCACGAAGGGCTGGAAGACGGCCTCCAGCTTCTCCGGCGCGATGCCGATGCCGTTGTCGTGCACGCGGATGCACGTCCATGGGCCGCGCCCGGCGGGGTGCGCCTCGGGGTCCGCTTCGGAGACGACGTCCACCTCCACGACGATCTCGCCGCCGGAGTCGGTGAACTTCACGGCGTTGGAGAGGAGGTTCACGAGCACCTGCCGCACCCGGTCCTCGTCCCCCACGTACGGGTACTCGCGGCCCGGGGCGAGGCGGTTGGCGATGCGGATCTCCTTGGCGCGCGCCTGCGGCTCCACCAGCGCCAGCGCGTTCTCCACCACCCCCGCGGCGTCGCCCCGCTCGCGCACCACCGTCATGCGCCCGGCCTCGACCTTGGAGAAGTCCAGGACGTCTTCGATCAGCCCCAGCAGGTGCTGGTTGCTGGCCCGGATGCGGGCCAGGTACTCGCGCTGCGAGTCCGTCACGGGCCCGACGACGCCCATCTCCATCAGCTCGCCGTAGCCCAGCGTTGCGTTGAGCGGGGTGCGCAGCTCGTGGCTCATGGCGGCCACGAAGTCGGACTTGGCCTGGCTGGCGATCTCGGCCTCCGTGCGCGCCCTCTGCTCCGCGGCGAAGAGCGCGGCATTGTCCACCGCCACGGCGATGCGCCCCGCCAGGTCCTCGAACGTCGCCACGTCCGCCAGGGTGAAGCGTCGCCGCGACTCGCAGGTCCCTACCCAGAGCGCGCCCAGCGTCTGCCCGCGCGCGATCAGCGGCACGGCCACGGACGAGGTGCACGCCACCGGCGCGGCGTTGCGCGGGGAGACCTCGGGGTCGTGGACCGTCTCGCGTCCGCGCATCGCCAGGAGGGGCGGGCTGCCGCCGGTGGGCACGCGGTGCTCCCGCAGCACCACCTCGGCTTCGTGGTCCACGTGGCGCGCCAGCACCTCCAGCTCCGCGTCTTCGCCCTGCGCCAGGTACACCGCGCAGAAGTCGGCCATGCGGGGCACGGCCAGGTCGCACACCGCGCGCAACGCCGTCCCATGGTCCAGCGAGGCGCCCAGCGCGCGGCTCGCCTCCGCCAGGAACTGCTGCGTCTCCGCGCGCCAGCGGTCCTCCGTCACGTCCATCATCGAGCCGATCATGCGCAGGGCGCGCCCGCCCGGCAGCCGCGCGATGACGCCGCGGTCCAGCACCGACGCGTATTCGCCGTCGCGCCTGCGGAAGCGGTACTCGGCCGTCCACGCCTCCTCGCCCCGGTCGATGGCGGCGTGGATGTCGCGCACCACGCGGTCGCGGTCGTCGGGGTGGATCTGCTCGTACCACCATTCAACCCGCGAGGGCATGGTGCCGGCCGGGTAGCCGAAGGTGCTCGCCACGGCCTCGTTCCACTGGAGCTCGCCCGTGGTCATGTCCCAGTCCCAGATCACGTCGTTGGTGGCGCGCGACACCAGCCGGTAGCGCTCCTCGCGGTCGCGCAGCTCCACCTCGATGCGCTTGCGCTCCGTGACGTCCTTTTGCACCCCCACGAAGTGCGTCAGCCGCCCGGCCGGGTCGTGCACCGGGCTCACGGAGAGGGCGTTCCAGTAGGTCGTGCCGTCCTTGCGGTAGTTGATGAACTCCACCGCGCACGGCTCCCGTCGCTCGATCGCCTCGTGCAGGCGTGCGACCTCGCCGCGGTCCGTGTCGGGGCCCTGCAGGAAGCGGCAGTTGCGGCCGATCATCTCCGCGGCGGGGTAGCCGGTGAGGCGCTCGGCGCCGCGGTTGGCGTAGATGATGGGGTTGTCCGGGAGGTTGGGATCGGTGATGAAGATCCCCTCCGAGATCGCCTCGATGGCGCGCTCGCGCAGGCGCAGCTCGGCCTCGGTGCGCATGCGCTGCGTGAGGTCGATGAACGTCACCACCGCGCCGGCCACTGCATCGCCCTCGCGCACCGGGAACGACGAGTACGACACGGGGAGCGGCGTGCCGTCCTTGCGCCAGAGCGTGTCCTCGTCGATGCGCACGGCCCGCCCGGTGCGCAGCGTCCGCGTCACGGGACAGTGGTGCGGCGGGTACGGCGTGCCGTCGGCGCGGGTGTGGTGGATGAGGGCGTGCATCCTCGCACCCAGCACCTCGCGGGGCGTGTAGCCCAGCATCTCGGCGCCCGCGCGGTTGAGGAAGGTGCAGCGCCCCTCGCCGTCCATCCCGAAGATCCCTTCGTCGGTCGATTCCAGGAGCGACGAGCGGCGCCGCTGCTCCTGCTCGATCTCGTACGCCGCCTCGCGCAGCTCGATCTCGGTGACGGCCGATGCGGCCAGGTCGCGCAGGATGCCGATCTCCTCCTGGCTCCAGCTGCGCGGCCGGTTGTCGATGGCGCAGAGCGCTCCCAGCGCGTGCCCCTGCGAGGTGATCAGCGGGATGCCGGCGTACGCGATGACGGAAAGCGCCGGGATGGCGAGGTTGTCGGCGACGCGCGGGTCGAGGCGCGCGTCCTCCACCACGAGGGCCTCCCGCATCCCCAGCGTGTACTGGCAGAAGGAGTGCGAGAGCGGGGTCTCGCGCTGGGACGCCCATGGCTCGGGGAGGCCGACGCACCCCTTGAGAAGCTGCCGGTCCTCCTCCACCAGCGTCACCAGCGCCACGGGCACGCGCAGGATGCGCGTCACCAGGCTGGACAGCCGGTCGAACGCCGTCTCCGCCGCCGCGTCGGCGAGCGCGACGCGGCGGACCGCGGCCAGGCGGCGGGGATCGTGAAGGATTTCTTGCAGCGTATGTGTCATGGTCCAGCCACACCCGTTGAGCCGCGTGCTCGGAGGCGCGTCCCCGGCGCAAGTGCCGCGCCAGCACCGCTTTGGCCTCACACGGAACCACACGGGAAACGGAAAGAGGAACGTTGTGGCTCGCTCTGTGTCTTTGCTGTCGTCTCCGCGTCTCTGTGTGAGATTGCTGTTTCACTCCCGAATCCGGACCATGCGCCGATTCACGCTCCTGCTTCTCCTGCTCATCCTACCCTCCTGCCTCGCCGCGCAGGATACCGTCCGCGTCACCGTCCTGGTGAGGGCCGGGGATGCGCCTGCCGCGGGTGCAACGGTGCGCGCGGAGGCGGTCACGGTGCGCACCGACGCGGAGGGCACCGCCACCCTCCGCCTGGTGCCGGGCGAGCGGACGATCGCGGTGTCCAAGCTGGGCTTCGCGCCGCGGCGTCTCACTCTGCGCCTGCGCGCCGACACCACGGTGGCCGTCGCGCTGGCGGAAGCGGCGGAGGAGCTGGAGGAGATCGTGGTGACTTCCACGCGCACGGGGCAGCGCATCGAGGACGAGCCCACGCGCGTGGAGGTGCTCACGCGCGAGGAGGTCGAAGAGAAGATGCTGATGACGCCCGGCGACATCTCCATGATGCTCAACGAGACCTCCGGGCTCCGCGTGCAGACCACCAGCCCGTCGCTCGGCGGCGCGAGCGTGCGCGTGCAGGGGCTGAGCGGCCGCTACACGCAGATCCTCTCCGACGGGCTTCCGCTGTACGGCGGGCAGTCCGGCGCGCTTGGCCTCCTCCAGATCCCGCCGATGGACCTGGGGCAGGTGGAGGTCATCAAGGGCGCGGCATCGGCCCTGTACGGCTCGTCGGCGCTGGGCGGCGTGGTGAACCTGGTCTCGCGCCGCCCCGGCGAGGAGGCCGCGCGCGAGCTCCTCCTCAACCAGACCACGCGCAACGGCACGGACGTCGTGGGCTTCGCCGCGGCGCCGCTGACGGAGCGCTGGGGCTACTCCCTGCTCGCCAGCGTCCACCGCCAGGCCGAGGCCGACGTGGACGGCGACCGCTGGACGGACATGCCCGGCTACCGGCGCGCCGTCCTGCGCCCGCGCCTCTTCTGGGACGACGGCGCGGGGCGGAACGTCTTCATCACCGCCGGCGCGACGGCGGAGGACCGCGAGGGCGGCGGCCGTGTGCCCGCGGGCGACTTCCCCGAGACGCTGGAGACGCGGCGCGGCGACGTAGGCGCCGTGGGCCGCATCCTCATGGGCGACCGGCTCCTGGCGGTGCGCGCATCGGCGATGGCGCAGAGCCACGCCCACGGCTTCGGCGACGTGCGCGAGGACGACCTGCACTCCACCGGCTTCGCCGAGGCCGCGTACTCCGGCACCGGCGGCGGGCACACGTGGGTCGTGGGCGCCGCGCTCCAGGCGGAGGGCTACCGCGCGCGCGACGTGAGCGGCTTCGACTACACGTACGTCACGCCGTCGCTTTTCGCGCAGGAGGAGTTCGCGCCCGCGGAGTGGATCACGCTGTCGCTTGCGGGGCGCGCCGATTGGCACAGCGAGTACGGCGCCTTCCTCAACCCGCGCCTCTCGCTCCTGCTGCGCCCGGCCGGGTGGACGGTGCGCGGCTCGGTGGGCACCGGCTACTTCGCGCCTACGCCCTTCACCGAGGAGACCGAGTCCATTGGCCTCTCGCGCGTCCGCCCGCTGGACGGTCTTGAGGCGGAGCGCGCCCTCACCGCGTCGCTGGACGTGGGACGCAGCATCGGGCCGGTGGAGGTGAACGCGACGGTCTTCGGGTCGCGCACGCAGAACGCGCTGCAACTCGTGGAGAGCGCCGTGCCCGGGATGCTGGAGTTGGTGAACGCGGCGGGCCCCACGCGCACGCACGGGAGCGAGCTGCTCGTGCGCTGGCACCAGGGGCCCTTTCACGTGACGGGCACGCACACCTTCATCCGCTCGCGCGAGGACGACCCCGACGGCCCCGGCCGCCGCCAGGTGCCCCTCACGCCGCGCCACGCCGTAGGCTTGGTCGGGATGTGGGAATCGGAAGATGCAGGGCGAGTTGGCGTCGAGTTCTACTACACGGGCCGCCAGGCGCTGGAGGACAACCCGTTCCGCACCGAGAGCCGTCCCTACCTGGTCCTCGGGCTCCTCGCCGAGCGCCGCATCGGCCACGCGCGCGCCTTCATCAACCTGGAGAACCTGCTGGACGTGCGGCAGACGCGTTTCGACCCGCTCGTGCTTCCCGCGCGCTCCGCCGAGGGACGCTGGACGACGGACGTGTGGGCGCCGCTGGAGGGGCGGGTCATCAACGCGGGGGTGCGGCTGGATCTGTAGTCCTTTACGCTGGATAAAACGCCGCGTATCATAGAGGCGGCCGTCACCGGCCCCTTCCCCGCGAGGCGCGTGATGATCCACGGCGACACACCGGAATCGCTCCGCATCCACGACACGGTGCGCCTCTCCGCCAAGGGGCTGGCCAAGGTGCTGGGCGACCTCGAAGCGCGGGTGATGCAGGCCGTCTGGGACATCGGGCGGCCGGTGCCCGCGCGCGCGGTGCACGAACGGATCGCGCGCGAGCACAGCGTGACGATCCACACCGTCATCACCGTGCTCAACAAGCTGGTGGAGAAGGGTCTCCTCCGCCGCGCCAAGCGCGACGAGCTCCTCCACTACGACGCCTGCCTCACCGAAGCCGAGTTCCGCGCCCAGGCGTCGCGCCGGCTGATGGAAGGCATCCTGTCGTTCGGCCCCGAAGCAGTGACCGCCTCGTTCGTCGACGTCCTGGCCGACCAGCACCCCGAACAGCTCGCCGAGCTGGCCCGCCTCATCCAGCGCCGCCTGGCCGAAACCGCCGGCGCAGATGTGGCTCGCATGGCCGGATGACAGATCACAATTAGATATACCGCCGACGGATATAGCGTCAGGCGACGTATCGCATTTAGATGTATCGCATGACGATGCACGCCGGGGGCCGGGCGCCGGGAGACGGGGCCGGGCGCCGCGGCCGGGAGACGGGGCGCGGCCGCCGCCGCGACGCCGGGGGCGAGGGACGGGGCGCGGCCGCGGCCGCAATGCCGGGGGGCGAGGGACGGGGCGCCGCCGCCGGGGACGGGGCGCGGCCGCCGCCGCGACGCCGGGGGCTAAAGCCCCCGGCTGGAACTACGCGAAGACGGCTGAAGCCGTCTCGACACAAATGCGCATTCCCTTCACTTTGTCATCCTGAGTGACGCGCCTCGCGGATCTCGTCCGTGCGCGTATCTCTGGCGCGGAGCGAAGGATCTACTACGCGTTACGAGAGCTTCGCCGTGGCGCGCTGTCCCCGGGCCGGCTCCGGCTGGAGGCGGTCTCGTGGATTGGGCCGGGTACATTCGATCGGAGGATCGGAGAAATGAGCTTTCAGCGGATGCTGCTGCTGGCCGGTACGGTTTCGATGTTCGCCTGCAATGACGCGGCGAAACGGCCTTCCGACGTCAAAGCCGGCACCGTCGCGCCTGCTCATGACTCCGCAGCGCCGGTCGCGGCGTCCAGGGATGCCGATCCGCCCGAGGTCGCCGACCCGCGGCAGTACCTCAACCTGGGGCGCATGCGGTGGGAGGGGTGGGAGACGAAGCCGCCCGCGGACCGCTTCGCACGCCTCCGGGAACTGGGCATCACACCGAACCGCAACGACACCATCACCGGGCGGGTCGAGGACGGATACGACCCGGCGGGTGAGCGCGCCGAGGACTTCCACTTCGTCGACTTCAGCGGCGACGGGGTGGCGGACGTGATCTACGACGGTGCGTGGTTCGAGATCAACACTGAGGGGCAGGTCGCCGGCATGGAGGGAACGCGCCTCAAGATGTACCAGGTGATCGGGGGACGGGCGGTCGAGGTGATGGAGCACCACGGTTCCATCTTGCGGCTCTGGAGGGCTCGGCCGGGCGACCCACCTTCTCTTCTCATCGAGCACGTGGGCTGCTGCAGCGAAGAGCTATGGTCCGTATCCTTTTATCGGCCGGTTCTCACCGGTGGCAAGGTGGGATACGAGCATTACCGGACCGTGCTGGGGAGGCAGGAGCTCGACGTCCCGAAGCAGTTCACGGGCTCTGGACGGCGGTTCACCGTGACGCAGGACGGTTACCTGCTGCGCGCGGCACCAAGGATCGATACCACGGACGTATGGCCCAACTGGGGTGACCGTGGGAACGCGATGGCGGTGTACACCAGGGGCGCACGTGGCACCGCGTACGCGGAGCGGAGGGACGCAACCGGGCGAGTCTGGTGGTTCGTCAGGATGGACGGCCGGACGCCTCCCGCCGAGGCACAGATCAGAGACGAGCCCGATTCTCCCGTGCTCACGGATCGAATCGGGTGGATGAGCAGCCGGTTCCTGACCACGGCGCCGTGAGTCTCGTGCAGCACGGGGCGAATCTTGCGAGTGCGTTTTATCCTCTGTAAAAGCATCGTTCGTGTGAGGGCGTGTCGGGATGCAAACTGGCCAGGATTGACGTGGAGGATATGCGGCTGATGATCGATAAGGTGAGTGCAGGGTACAGGATCGGGGTGGGGGCGGCGCTGGCGGCGGCGCTCGGGGGGCCGGCGGCGGCGCAGACGGATTATTACAACACGGATAAGGGGCGCCCTGTACGGGTGGAGGATGCGTATCCGGTGGAGCGGCACGCGTTCGAGCTGCAGATCGCGCCTCTGCGGCTGGAGCGCACGGGCGGGGGCGTATACAGCTGGGAGGTCGCGCCGGAGGTGGCGTGGGGCGTGCTTCCGCGTACGCAGTTCGAGCTGGCGTTTCCGCTGGCGCACGTCGATGCAGGGGCGGCCAGGAACGCGTCGGGGCTCGCGGGGATCGAGCTCTCCGCGCTCTACAACCTGAACAACGAGTCGCGAACGCTCCCCGCGCTGGCCATCGCGGCGGATGTGCTGCTCCCCGTCGGCGGGCTGGGTCCCGACCGGGCGTATCCCACGCTCAAAGGGATCGCCACGCGCACCTTTTCGCGCGCGCGCTTCCACGCGAACGCGGAGTACACGCTCGGGCCGGATGCCGGTGAAGGCGAGGAGGTGGGCGAGGCGTCGCGGTGGATGGCGGGAATCGCGGTGGACCGCACCTTTCCCATCCGCTCGATCCTGGTGACGGCGGACCTGTTCGCGGAGCGGGCGCTGGACCGTGACGAGAGTCTGAGCTGGACGGCGGAGGCGGGGCTCCGCTACCAGACGAGCCCGCAGTTCAACGTGGACCTGGGCATCGGCCGGCGCTTCGCGGGCGAGGAGCAGGGGTGGAGCTTCAGCGTGGGCGTGGCGCATGCATTCGCCCTGCGCACGCTGCTGCCGGGGCGTTGAGTGGCTTTGTTGAGTCGATACGATCGGAGGATCTTGATGGATAGAGGATGTCGCGCCCGTCGCATGCTGGGCGCCGCGGCGCTGGCGATGGGGATGGTGGCCGGGCCGGCGCACGCGCAGTGGGCGCGGGTGCACGAGCAGTTCTACATGCCGGCGAGCCACAACTGGGTCTTCCGCCGCAACTATCCGGGCGCGGACCGGCTCTTCAACGCCTTCGACTACGGGCACGCCATCCTGTACGAGCAGCTGCTGACGCGCCCCGGCGCGCCCGCCAGCGAGCTGGAGGTGAAGGAATTCGACTACATCACGCGCAAGCTCCTGGTGGCCCCGCCGCGGCTTCCGGTGGAGGAGGCCGCGATCGAGGTGGAGTACGCCAAGCTCGCGCCCGAAGCCAAGATGATGTTCGAGTGGGCGCACATCCTCCATCGCCAGATCTACGACATCCTGGGAGACGAGCGGCTGAGCCAGGCGGAAAAGGATCGCGAGGTGGCGGCGGTGATGCGCTACTACAAGTCGCGCCCGGACCTCGCCTTCAGCTCCCTGCCCAAGTCGATGGAGCTGATGGAGGGGCAGTACTACGCGACCGCGTTCCGCGAGGGGTATCCGAAGTTCAACGGGCTGATCTGGGGCTACCACTGGCTCCAGGTGGGCCTCTACGAGCCGCTGATGACGGGACGTTCGCCCGAGGCGCGGCAGGCGGGCGTGACGGCGACGGTGGCGCGCTTCCGCCAGATGCTGGAGAACGCGCCGGAGCACATGCCGCGCGTGATGCCGATGACGGCCGCCATCGCCCCCACCTTCGCGGCGCGCTACCCGGAGGCGGCGATCGTCTTCGACAACCTGCACGGGATGCACGACGTCATCTCCGACATCCTGGCATCGTCCCGGGTGCCGCGCGAGAAGAAGCGCGAGGAGATCCTGCGCGCCGCCGCGCGCTACCGCGACGCCACCTCCTTCCTGATGACGGTGCAGGAGTGGCGCGAGATGGGGACGATGATGGGCATCCAGAACATGGGCGGGCCCGCGGTCGGCTTCCTCCCCGACTTCCCCGCGCCCACGCTGCCGCGCGGCGCCGTCATGGCGCACGCGGGGATGAGCCATGGCGCGGCGGGCCAGACGGGCCACGCCGCGCACGGGGACGCTCAGCCGGCAGCCGGCCAGGCGCAGTCGATGGAGCACTCCGCCATGCCCGGGATGCAGCCCGCGCAGGGCGCCCCCGCATCCCCCAACGCGCAGATGGCGGAGCTGCACGAGCGCATGATGGCCGACCCGGTCATCCGCCAGCGTGTCGAGGCCGACTCCGCACTGCGACGGATGGTTCAGCAGACGCATGGCCCCACGAGCCGCGGCGCGGCCGAGGCGTCGGACAGCGCCCAGGCGATCGACTTCGCGGTGCGCCTCCTCTCCGATCCCGAGGTCCAGGCGCGGGTGCACTCGGACCCGTGGCTCCACCGGCTGTGGAGCGACCCGGAGGTCCAGCGCCGCCTGGCCGATCTTCGCCGCCATCAGGGAACGCGGCCCGCTCCCGCTACGCCGGAGCACAAACATTGAGCGGGCGTCGCTGGGACGGTCCGAGGAGTCGTTGGATCTACGGAAAGTTGAGCATCGCCATCGCGGCGCTCGCGCTCACGGCGTGCTCGGGGTCGACGGGCGATGACCAAGCGGCCAAACCGGCGCGTGATACCGTCGCCGCGCCCGCGCCCGCCGCGGCTGGCCACGACATGCACGCGATAACTGTCGACGGGACCTCGGTCGATACGGGTTCGGCCCACGCCGGCATGCAGCACGGTGCGGCCGCGCACGAGGGGATGGATCACGGCGCGGCGGGCGGGCAGGCGCACGCAGCTACGAGCGGCGCGCAGGCGATGGATCACTCGCGCATGGGCCACACCGCGGCCGAGTCGGCAAGCCACTCGGGCTCGCACGCGCGTTCCGGACGCGCCGCCGCGGGTACGACGGACCACACTCAGCACAGTGGCGCGAGACGCAACGCGAACCGCCCAGCTGAGTCGAGCCACTCCGCCGTGGACCACGCCACCGCGACGGGCACCGAAACGGCCTCAGCGAGCACGAACCATGCGGCGATGGGCCACAGCACTGCAGCCTCCACGCGGCCGGCGGAGGATCGCGCGACCGACAAGCTGCTGACGCTGGTCGGCGAGCTGGTGCGCGACCCGGCGGTCCAGCAGGAGATCCGCGACGATCCGGCGCTCCGCGAAGCGTGGGAAGATCCCGGGGTGCGGCGCGTCGTCACGAAGCAGCCCTGAACCGCGAGGGGGTGCCGGCGCCCGGCACCCCCTCGACGCACCGGGCACCCGCCGAGTAGTATTCCCCGATCGACGCACCCCATGACCCACCTCGAACACCGCCGAAGCATGGCCCCGGCCAAACACGCTTGCTGGCGACGATGGCTGTTCCGCGCCGCCCTGCTCCTCCTGGCGCTCGCCGTCCCTGAGCTCGCCTTCGCGCACGGCGCGTTGCGGCGCGCGCAGCCCGCAAAGGGCGCGCACCTGGGCACGGTCCCGCGCGAGATCCGGCTCGCGTTCAACGAGAACGTCGAGTTGGCGGTCGCGCGCATCCAGCTCATCGGGCCGGACAGCGCGGAGATCCGGCTGGGCACGCTCGCCCTCGCCGCCGACTCGCCGCGCGTGCTCGTGGCCGCCATCGGCGGTGCGCTCCAGGCGGGCGAGTACACCGTCGCCTGGCAGATCGCGGGCGCGGACGGGCATCCGGTGCGAGGCAGGTATTCGTTCGTGATCGCGCCCGGCGCCGTGGGGCTCGCGCCGCCGCCCAGCCTGCCACCCGCCGAACAGCCCGCCCCCGCGCCGCACCCGGACGAGACGCATCACAACGCCGCCACCTTCCCCAGCGGCCCCGGCTTCGACGCGGAGTCGCCGCTGTACGTGGTGGTGCGCTGGCTCACGTACATCGGGCTGCTCGGTGTGCTCGGGGCGCTCGCGTTGCGCCTGGTGGTGCTCCCCGCCGCCTCGCGTTTGGGCGCAACTGCGCTGAAGGCACCCGCGGCGGCGCGCGCGGCCGGCATCGGGCTCGCCTCTGCGGCGCTCGTCGCGCTGGCGGCGGTGCTGCGCCTGTACGCGCAGTCGTACGCGATGCACGGTCCCGCGGGCGCGGTCGATGCCGGCCTCGTCACGACGATGCTGGCGCGCACCACGTGGGGCTGGGGGTGGATCATCCAGGCGGTGGGGACGGTCATCGCGCTGGCGGGGTTCGTCGCGGCGCGGCGGAGCAGGGTGGGATGGACGCTGGCGGCGCTGGGGGGACTGGCGCTCGCCGTCGCGCCCGCTCTGTCCGGACACGCCTCGGCGGTCCCGCGCCTCAGCGGCCTCGCGATCGTGGCCGATGCGGTGCACGTGCTGGGGGCGGGCGGATGGGTCGGCGGGCTGTTCCTGCTGGTGGCTGCGGGCGTCCCCGCCGCCATGCGCCTGCCGACCGAGGAGCGCGGCCCCGCCGTCGCCGCCCTTGTGCATGCGTTCTCTCCAGTGGCACTCGTCTGCGCGGGGGCGCTCACCGTCACCGGGTTGTTCGCCACCTGGCTCCACGTGGGCGCTCCCTCGGCGCTCTGGCAGACGGACTACGGCCGAACGCTCCTGATCAAGCTGGCGCTCCTCACGACCGTCTTCGGCACGGGCGCGTACAACTGGCGCCGTCTCCGGCCCGCCCTCGGCGACCAGGCCGGCGCTGTCCGCCTGCGCCGCTCCGCGACGGTAGAGATCGCGGCGGGCGTGCTGGTGCTGCTCGCCACCGCCGTCCTGGTGGCGACGGCGGCACCGGCGGGGTTGTGATCCGGCGGTTGAAACCGCTGCAACAACCGCGGGAAACCTGCCTTCGCAGGTTTCGAGGGGCGAGGTTTGGCGGGCGGGGGGCGCGCGGGTGCCGGCGCTGAACACCGGGGGATGAATCCCCCGGCTGGAACTACGCGAAGACGGCTGAAGCCGTCTCGAGCGCGGGGGCATCCGAACCCGAGTCCGCGAAGGCGGACTTTGTGCTGTTGTTGCAGCGAGTTCACTCGCCACTCCCCCGATGATGCCGGCTCCCACGCCCCGAACCTCGCTGGCCGAGCTCGCGCTGCTCTTCGTGAAGCTCGGCACGACGGCGTTCGGCGGGCCGGCGGCGCACGTGGCGATGATGGAGGATGAGGTTGTAAGGCGGCGCGGGTGGCTCACGCGCGAGGACTTCCTCGACTACCTCGGCGCGACGAACCTGATTCCCGGCCCGAACTCCACCGAGCTGGCGATGCACGTGGGGCGCGAGCGCCGTGGATGGGCCGGCCTCGCGGTGGCGGGGGCGGCCTTCATCGTTCCGGCGGCGATCATCGTCGGGGCGCTGGGGTGGGCGTACGTGCGCTTCGGGACGCTGCCGCAGGCGGCCGGGTTGCTGTACGGCATCAAGCCCGTGGTCATCGCCGTGATCCTCCAGGCGGTCGCGGGGCTCGGGCGTACGGCGCTCAAGAGCCGCGCGCTCTGGGTCGTCGGGGCGGGGGCCGCGCTCCTGTTCGGCCTGGGGGTGAACGAGCTGCTCGTGCTGGGGATGGCGGCCGTCGTGTGCGCGGTCGGGAAGCGTGCCGCATCGGATGGCGTGCGCGCGGCGGGGGTCGCGCTGGTGTGGCCGGCCGGAGCTGTGGCCGGATCGAGTCTGGCTCCGGCGTCGCTGGGGGCGATCTTTGGCGTTTTCCTCAAGATCGGCGCGGTGCTGTTCGGGAGCGGGTACGTGCTCGTCGCATTCCTGCGCGCGGACCTCGTGGAGCGGCTCGGATGGCTCACGGAGCGCCAGCTTCTCGATGCGGTCGCCATCGGCCAGGTTACGCCCGGGCCGGTTTTCACGACGGCTACCTTCATCGGGTACGTCCTGGCCGGCGTCCCCGGCGCGGTGGTGGCGACGATCGCGATCTTTCTTCCCGCGTTCGTCTTCGTGGCGGCGAGCGGGCCGCTGGTGCGGCGAATCCGCTCCTCGCCGACGGCGGGGGCCGCGCTCGATGGGGTCAACGTCGCGTCGCTGGCGCTGATGGCGGTGGTCACGATCCAGCTTGCGCGCACCGCTCTCGTGGACCCGCTGACCATCGCGCTGGCGCTGGCGAGCGCGGTGCTCCTGATCCGCTATCGCGTCAACTCCGCGTGGCTGGTGCTGGGCGGGGCCGCGGTGGGTCTGGCGCGGGCGATGCTGGTTGGTGCGATGTAAGCAAGCCCGGGGCAGTGACACGGAGGCGCGGATGGAACGGCGGCATTCCCGGCCGGGCACACTCGGTGCTCCGGCCGTTTCTGTGTCGTGCCTACGCTCAACCCCATGCGAATCGAATGAGGCGTTCTGAGAAAGAGATGCGCTCTGGCGCTCACCATGGCCGCCGCCTGCTCCGGATCTTCGGTGCCCGCGCCTTCCGGTAACTCCGGCGGCGAGTCGGTGGCGGTGACGCGCGATTGCACCCTTCCCGCGCCAGCCGCCGCGGACATTCGCACGGCCCGCGACGTCACCTACGCGGTCATGGATGGACAGCCGCAGCGCATGGACGTCGCCTGGCCGGCGGGCGAGGGGCCGCATCCGCTCGTGGTGCTGATCCACGGCGGCGGGTGGAGCGGCGGCGACAAGAGCGCCTATCACTACGCGATGCGCGTTCTCGTAGCGCAGGGATACGCGGCCGCATCCATCAACTACCGGCTGGCGAGCGCGCCTCGCAACCTCTTTCCGGCGGCGGTGGAGGACGTGCGCTGCGCCGTCCGCTTCCTCCGCTCGAATGCGGGCACGTACCGCATCGACCCGGCACGGATCGGGGTGCTGGGGCATTCGGCGGGTGCGCACCTGGCGGCGATGCTGGGCACCGCCGCGGATGTGCCGGGGCTGGATGGCGCCTGCCCCATCCGCGACGTGTCGCCGGCGGTGAGCGCGGTGGTGGCGCTGGCGGGGCCGCAGGACATCCGCACGGCGGGCGCGCTCGACCCCAGCCAGAGCGGGATGGTGGAGAACTTCCTGGGTGCGCCTCCCGAATCCGTGATGGAGCGCGCGCTTCTCGCGTCGCCCGCGGTGCACGTGAAGGCAGGGGCGCCTCCGTTCCTCCTGGTCCACGGCACCTCGGATGGTGTCGTTCCGCCGCGGCAGTCCCGCTCCATGCGCGACACCCTGCGCGCGGCGGGCGTGCCCGTGACGCTGATCGAGCTTCCGGGGATCGGGCACAGCATCGACGAGTTCGGGATGAGCCCGAGCTTCCGCGTTACCACGTGCACCACGCTGGCGTTTCTGCGGAAGTGGTTGCGGGCAGAAGATCGGTGACAGCGGCCTCACGCGGAGGCGCGGAGACGCAGAGAGGGACGGGCCGGCGTGGGCGTGGATCGCGGGGGATGGAGCGGGGGCGGGCACGGGCAGCCACGCGGGGCGGCCCCTACGGGTGTGGGTGCGCAATGGCGGGGATCGAGGCCGGGCGGGCGGTGGGCAGACACGCAGGTCTGCCCCTACCGGCATCGGCGTGCGAGAGAGAGGGTCGGAGCGGAGGCGGGCACGGGCGCGATGAATCGCGCCCCAACGGGATCTGTGCAGCGGGGGCCGCAGTTCTCCCCCTCCCCCGCCCTGCGCCCCCGCAGGCGGGGGAGGGGGTCGGGGGGAGGGGGCCCAAACGCCGCGAGCCCCCGCCGCGGGCGCGGGGGGGCTCGCGTTTTGTTCGGCTTCAGGCGCTCAGAGGCGGGTGCCGCCCGGGGTGCCGGGGCCGCCCGTGGTCCCGCCGGGGCCACCCATGGTTCCGCCGGACCCGCCGGTGGTTCCACCCTGGCCGCCGATGCCGCCCGTCTCGTCCGGGCGGTAGACCGTGCGCTCGGCGGTGGGGGCCGCGGTGGCGGGGCGGTGCGTCTCCACGGGACGGACCGGCTCGCGGTGGGTGTGCACCTCCTCCGTCTTGCGGCGGCCCAGGAGCCCCAGCAGGCCGAGGAGGCCCAGCAGCCCCCACGGGAACCCGTTGCCTTCGCGCTCGGTCTCGGTGGTGGTCGTCGTCACCGCCGTATCCTGCGCGTCCACGCGGATCACCGCGGCGCCGCAGAGGACGAGCGCCATGACGGCCAGCTTCGCCCAGCCCATCGTACGCTTCGCAACTGAGTACATGGCTTTCACCTCCCGAAAGATGACTGCAAGGAAGCTTCGCGCGCCCCACAAGCACGGACCATGCCGCACCTGCCGGGATCACCCGCGCCCGCGGCTCTCCTTGATCCCGCTGAGGATGAGGTGCTCCGCCTTCTGCCAGCCGTCCAGGCTGATTCGCTCCGCCTGCTCCAGGAGCTGGCGCAGGACGGCCATGGTGTCGTCGACCGTGCCGTCCTCGTGCGGCGGGAGGTGCCGGCGCAGGGTGGCTTCCACCAGCTCGCGGAGGATCTGGTACTCGCGGTGCAGCGCCGCGCGCGACCAGCCCAGCCGCGACCGCTGCCGTCCGTGACGGTCGAAGACGACGCGCTGGATGTCCGTGCCGTCGCGCAGCAGGGCGAGCTCGCCGCCGCCCTCGCCCAGCGCCAGCAGAGCCAGGCCGGCTTCCATCAGCGCGGTGGCCATGTGGTCCTCCAGGTGGGCGCGGTCCAGGTCGTGGGCCACGGAGAGGGCGGGATCCGCGCGCAGCCGGGCGCCCCACTCCTCCGCGACGTCGTCCGCGCGGCGCGCCAGCATGCGGCCGACCTCGGCGAGGCGCGGAACCGCGCGGGCGGTGGCGGGCGCGGCGCGGGGGCGCTCCTCTCCGGCTGCCGGCTCGGAGTCGGCGGGGAGCCAGAGGGTGAAGCAGGAGCCCTGGCCGGCGCGGCTCTGGAGCGTGACGTCGCCCCCCATCAGGCGCGCCAGGCGGCGGCTGATGGAGAGCCCCAGCCCCGTGCCGCCGCTCTCCCGCGTGTAGCCGCCGTCCACCTGGAAGAAGGGCTGGAAGATCTCCTCCTGGTGCTCCGGGGCGATCCCGATCCCGCTGTCCTCCACCTGCACGCTCAGCCATCTCGCGGCGCCGCGCGCCTGCACGCGTGGGTCCGGCTGGTCCGTGATGCCGCACGACACCCGCACGCCGCCGCCGCGCGGGGTGAACTTGATGGCGTTGGTGAGCAGGTTCGCCAGGATCTGCTGCACGCGCTCCGGGTCGCCCCAGTACGCCGCGTCCGTGTCCACCTCGTTGCGCACCGCGACGCCCGCGCGCGACGCCTGCGGCAGCACGAGCCCCAGGGCGCCGTCCAGCGCCTCGGCCAGCGCCGACCGCTCGCGCACCACGCGCAGCTGGCCGGACTCCACCTTGGCCAGGTCCAGGATCTCGTTGACCAGCGAGAGCAGGTGCTGGCTGCTCGCTTTGATCCGGTCCAGGTGGGCACGCTGGGCCTCGGTGAGCGGGCCCGCGATCCCCATCTCCAGCAGGTCGGTGTAGCCCATCACCGCGTTGATGGGGGTGCGCAGCTCGTGGCTCATGTTGGCCAGGAACTGCGACTTGGCGCGGTTCGCCTCCTCCGCGTCCGCGGTCGCCTGCTCGGCCTCGGCGGTGCGGGCGGTGAGCTCGGCGTTGGCCTGCTGCAGCTCCGCGACGGCGATCTCCAGCTCCGCCTGCGTCTCCTGGAGCTCGGCGGCCTGGGTCTGGAGCGCGCTGGTCTGCGTCTCCAGCTCGACCGCCTGGTCCTCGGCCCTGGCCTGCGCTTCCACGGCGTCGGCGAGGGCGCGGTCGCGTGCGGCCTCGGCCTCCTTGCGCACGATGAACTGGCCGATCTCGCTCCCCATCGCCTCCATGGTGCGGAGCATCGACTCGTCGGGGATCTCCGCGTCGCGCGCAAAGAACTCGATGACGCCCAGCGTGCGGCCGGCGCCGGTGATGGGGAAGGCGAACCCGGTCCGCAGCCCCGCCTCGGCGGCGAGGCGGGCGCGGGGAAAGTTGGGGTCGTCCGCGAGCTCCTGGATCCACACGGCTTCGCCACGCTCCCACACGCGGCCGGGGAGGCCTTCGCCCGGGCGCAGGGTGGCGGCGCGGCTGGCCTTCTCGAACCGCTCGCCGTCCACCGCGGGCCCGCGCCAGCCGGCCACGAAGCAGAGCACCCCCGCCTCCACGCGCCAGAGGACGCCGAGGTCCCAGCGCAGCATCTCGCCCATGGTGCGCAGGATGCCGGGCGCGGCCTCCTCCACCGCCGCCGCGCCGGCCAGCACGCGGGTGACGGCGTGCTCCGTGAGCCTGCGCGCCTCCTCGCGCTTCCTGCGCGAGATGTCGTGGATGAAGCCGGCGAAGACGTGCCGTCCCTCGTGGACGTACTCCCCGAAGGCGATCTCGATGGCGACCTCGCGCCCGCTCCGGGTGAGCCCGGGAAGCTCCAGGCCGCTCCACGGGATGTTGCGCCTTCCCGTGGCCAGGTAGCGCTGCATCCCCTTGTTGTGCGCGTCGCGGAACCGCTCGGGCACCAGGATGGAGAGCGGCTCCCCCATCAGCTCCCCTTCCGCGTAGCCGAAGATCCGCTCCATGGCGGGGTTCACCGAGACGATGATCCCCGTGTCGTCCATCACGACGATGCCGTCCGGGTTGACCTCGGTGAGGGTGCGGAAGCGCGCCTCGCTCTCGCGGTGATCGGAGCGCAGCCGGTTCTCGATGTCCGCGACGGCGAGCGCGGCCAGGTCGCGCAGGATCTCCACCTCGCCGTCGGTCCAATCGCGCGCCGCGAAGTCCATCACGCACAGCGCGCCCAGCGTGTGCCCGGCCGCGGTGGTGAGCGGCACCGCGGCGTACGCGGCGACCTCGTTCTCGCGGCTCTCCCCCGTGCGGGTGTCGCCCAGCACGAGCGCCTCGCCCGTGACGGCGACGTGCTGGCAGAGCGAGTCGTCGAGCACCACCGCCCCGCCTTCATCGCCGAAGCTGGCGCGGGGGTGCTGCCCGTCCTCGGCTACGAGGTTCACCTGCGCGACGGGAACGTGCAGGGCATGAGCGGCCGCGCGCGCCAGCCGGTCGAATAGCTCCACCCGCTCCTCCACCAGCAGCCCGGTGGCGCGCAGCACGGCCAGCCGCTCCGGATCGCGGAGGCGGGCCGGGGAGCCGGGGGGCGTCGGAGGGGGCGGCGTTTGGGTCACGGGATTTCACCAGGCCAGCGCGAGGTCGGGCCGAAAACACCCATTCAAGCGCAAGGGCCGTGCGCGCGGAGAAGATCCTCGACCGCGCGTCACACAGAGACACAGAGACACAGAGGAAACCACAAGAGAAGAAGAGGCTCGAGGTTGTTCCTCCTGTCCTTTCCGTGCTCCGCGCCTCACACCATTCTGTGCATTCTGACCAGCTTGTCTCACGCAGAGGCGCAGAGACGCAGGGAGAGAACAACAAAGAACAGCCTCACACCGAGGAAACAGAAGGTACTGAAAGCCACAGAGTAAACCTTTTTGCGGTTCTCTCTGTGGCTCTGTGTCTCTGTGTGAGCCCTGCAGTTGTGCGGTTCTCACCTGCGTCTCTGCGCCTCTGCGTGAAACTGCCGTGCCGCACTTGCAGCCTACGCGACCTCCGCTAGGCGCGCGGTGAAGCCACGAACGGCGGCCAGGTAGGCGTCCATGTCGAAGTGCTCCGGGGCGATCATCCCCTGCACCGCGCACCCTTGCAGCCAGCTCACGGCGACCGCCGCCATCGCATCCGCGCTCACACCCCGGAAGGCGGCCGGCTCGGCGGCGAGAAGCTCCTCCATCATCACGCGAAAGGTCGCGCGGTACCGCTCCAGCTCGGCGCTGATGCGGGCGCGCACCTCGTCGTCCGTGGTGCCGCGCGCCCAGTACTCGAAGAAGAGCCGCGTGTGCTTCCGCTGCTCCAGCAGCCGCGCCAGCTCCCGCTGGAGGATGGCGTGCAGCCGGTCGAGCGCGCCGGTGATGCGGGCGACCTCGGGCGGCACGTGCAGCACCGTGGTGGTCGCGATGAGCCATTCCAGGAGCTCCAGCACCAGCCGCTCCTTGCGCTGGAAGTAGAACACGACCAGCGAATGGCTCAGCTTCGCCTCGGCGGCCACGGCGCGGATCGTCAGGCCGCCGATCCCCTCGCGCGACGCCACCTCGAAGCTCGCCTGCAGGATCTGCTCGCGACGCACGTCCTCGGATGCTCTCTCGCCCGGCATCTATCCCCTTTTCCTTCAAGCGGGTTCGGCTTGTTGACCAATCGTACAATATAGAGTAGCTTGCATTGACCATCCGGTCAACAAACCCCCATCCAAGAAGGCGCACCATGGCCGCACAGCGCACTTCCGGCCCCGCAGCGGCGCCGCGGGTGGAGGAGATCGACACGTACGCGCGCGACATCGTGGACACCGTCCGCGAGCCACTGCTGATGCTGGACACCGAGCTCCGGGTGCGCAGCGCCAACAGCGCGTTCTACAAGACGTTCGGCGTCACGTGCGAAGAAACCGAGAACCTGCCGATCTACGAGCTCGGCAACGGGCAGTGGGACATTCCCGCGCTCCGCGCCCTGCTGGAAGAGGTGATGAGCACCGGCTCCGTCTTCAACGACTTCGAGCTGGAGCACACCTTTCCCCTCATCGGGCAGCGGGTGATGGTGCTGAACGCCCGCAAGCTGCGCCCGGGGAGCCACGCCGACCGGCTGGTGCTCGCCATCGAAGACGTCACCGAGCGCCGCGCCACGCAGGCGAGCCTCCGGGCGATCGAGTCGTATGCGCAGGACATCGTCGACACGGTGCGCAAGCCGCTCCTGATCCTCGATCCGGGGCTGCGGGTGCGCAGCGGCAACCGCGCCTTCTACGACACCTTCGCCGTCTCCGCCGCGGAAACCGAGGGCCGGCTGATCTACGAGCTGGGCAACGGCCAGTGGAACGTCCCTGCGCTGCGCACCCTCCTGGAAGCGATCATCCCCCGCGGCTCCGTCTTCAACGACTTCGAGCTGGAGCACGACTTTCCCGCGATCGGGCGGCGCGTGATGCTGCTCAACGCGCGCAAGCTCAAGCCGGGCGACCACGACGAGCTCCTGGTGCTGGCCATCGAAGACGTCACCGAGCGGCGGCGCACCGAGCAGGAGGTGGTCAACGCACGCGAAGCCGCCGAGAGCGCCAACCGCACCAAGAGCCTCTTCCTGGCCAACATGAGCCACGAGCTGAGGACGCCGCTCAACGCCATCCTCGGCTACTCGGAGATGCTCCACGAGGAGGCCATGGAGCGCGGGCTGCTTGACTTCACGGCGGACCTGGACAAGATCGGCACGGCGGGCAAGCACCTCCTGGCCCTCATCAACGACATCCTGGACCTGTCCAAGATCGAGGCGGGCAAGATGGAGCTCTTCCTCGAGAGCTTCGACCTGGCCGAGCTGATCCACGAGATCACCTCCACCATGGGGCCGATCGTGCGGACAAACTCCAACACGCTGCGCGTGGAGCTGGCTCCCCGGCTGGGCGTGATGCACGCGGACCAGATGAAGGTGCGCCAGGCGCTCTCCAATCTCCTGTCCAACGCGGTCAAGTTCACGCACGGCGGCAGCGTGATCGTGTGCGCGCGGCGCGAGCGGATGGATGGGCGCGAGTGGGTGCTCTTTGAGGTCACCGACACGGGCGTGGGGATGAGCGCCGAGCAGATCGTGAAGCTCTTCCAGGACTTTACCCAGGCGGACGCCTCCACCACGCGCAGGTTCGGCGGCACGGGGCTGGGGCTGGCCCTCACGCGCCGCTTCTGCCAGATGATGGGAGGCGACGTCACCGTGCGCAGCGTGCCGGGCGAGGGGAGCACCTTCACCATCAAGCTCCCCGCCGTCATCCGCGCCGTGGACCCGGAGCCCGTCCCCGCCCTGGCCTCCAGCGAGTGGCGCGGCCGCGGCGACAAGCTCCCCAGCGGCGCGAGCTGCGTCCTGGTGATCGACGACGACCCCGTGCAGCGCGACCTGATGCAGCGCTTCCTGGGCCGGGAAGGATTCCGCGTCCTCGTGGCCGAAGGCGGCGAAGAGGGGCTCCGCCTCGCGCGGGAGATGCAGCCGGTCGCCATCACGCTGGACGTGATGATGCCCGGGATGGACGGCTGGGCCGTGCTCTCGGCGCTCAAGGCCGACCCGGCGGTGCGCAACATCCCCGTCGTGATGCTCACCATGGTGGACGATCCCAACCGGGGCTTCACGCTGGGCGCGGCCGCGTACGCCACCAAGCCGGTGAACCGCGGCCGCCTCTCGCGCCTCCTGCGCAAGTACTCCAGCGCCACGGAACAGGGCGGCGTGCTGCTGGTGGACCACGACGGCGCCGCGCGCGCGCTGCTGCGCGCCATGCTGGAGGCGGAAGGCTGGACGGTGCGAGAAGCGGAGAACGGAAGGGTGGCGCTGGAGCGGATGGAGGAGGAGTGCCCCCGGCTGATCCTGCTGGACCTGCTGATGCCCGAGATGGACGGCTTCGAGTTCCACGAGCAGGTGCGCCAGCACCCCGAATGGCGCTCCGTGCCGGTGGTGGTAGTGACGTCGCACGACCTCAGCCGCGAGGAGCGCCGGCGGCTGAACGGCTACGTGGAGACGATCGTCCAGAAGGCCGGCGACTCGCCCGACGCGCTCCTGCACCGGGTTTCCGCGCTGCTCGGCGGCTTCGGCGCCGAGCGCCCCCTGATCACCCGGACCGGAGGAGAGAGGCGCGCCCTTCCGGCGTGAGCCCTCTTCAGCGACGATATGCCCAAGATCCTGCTGGTGGAAGACAACGAGATGAACCGCGACATGCTCTCGCGGCGGCTGGAGCGCAGGGGCTACGAGGTGCTCTTTGCCGTGGACGGCGCCGCGGGGGTGGAGATGGTCCGCTCGCACGCGCCGGACCTGGTGCTGATGGACATGAGCCTCCCCGTGCTCGACGGGTGGGAGGCGAGCCGGCGATTGAAGGGCGACGCGGCCACCCGCCACATCCCGGTGATCGCCCTCACCGCGCACGCCATGTCCAGCGACCGGACCAAGGCGCTGGAGGCCGGCTGCGACGACTACGACACCAAGCCGATCGAGCTGCCGCGCCTGCTCGTCAAGATCGAGACGCTCCTGGCCGCGAGCGCCGGCGCGCCCTGACCCCATCCCCGTCCCCTCCCCAAGGATCATCATGGCGACGAATCTGTGCCCCCGGTGCGGCTGTGCCGGCGTGGCGGGCTGGTGTGAAGCGTGCCAGCGGCGGATCGCCCCCGCGCCGGAGTACCGCATCGAGAAGCGCTCCACGAGCCGCCATCCGCGCCGCTGGTTCGTCCGCCGCAGGCACCTGCACAAGACCGCCGCCCTGATGAGCCTCCTCCTCCCCGGCGCCGGCCAGGTGTACAAGGGCCGTGTCGTGATCGGCATCGCCTGGTTCCTCATCGTCGCCGGCTGCTACTGGATGGTGGGCCTCCCTGCCCTCCTCGTTCACCTCATGTGCGTGGTCATGGCCGGCTCCGCCGCCCGCGTCGTCCGCCTCCCCTTCCTCTACGACGGCGCCGGCTGGACGAAGTAGCGCAAGCTCCGTAAGGAACTGAAAGCCAGAGAGAAAACCTTTTGCGGTTCTCTCTGTGTCTCTGTGTCTCTGTGTGAGCCATGCAGTTTCCCCCCACCGCTCCGCGACGCACCCCGATGCACAGGGCGGCAGCGCCCATCGTTGCACGTCCAATCGAGGTGTTCCCTACAAGCCCAGGTGGATTTTCCCGCTATGGACGGGGGCGGGGCGGGCATAAGTTGGAGTCCATGGGAGCTTTCATGCTTTCCGAGGAAGGACCTCACTCCTTTCTCGCCCCATCCCCTGGAGGCCATCGTGTACGCCCCACGCATCTTACTGATCGAAGCGGACGAGGACACCCACCGCGCGCTGCGCACCCGCCTGGAGCAGCGGGGGTGCGAGGTCATCGCGGCGAAAAGCCAGGCGGAGGCGGTCCGAATGGCGGGAGAGACGGAGGCGGACCTCGTCGTCCAGGAACGCTCCGTGAGCCGCCCCTGGGAGAGGAGCGCCCTCGACGAGGTGATGGAGGCTGTCGAGCTGCTGGCGGGGCCTCTCCCCCGCAGCGGCGGGAGCACACCCCTGCTCGGCCGCCACAGGTTGCGGCCGCGTACCCACCGTGCGCCCGCCCTGCTTCCTTCGTGAACGGGTTCGGCGGGAGGATTACGATGATCTCGCGTGATTCCGGGCCTCAAGCTCTCTGGGCCGTGGCGCTGGCGAGCGCGGTGCTCGCGGCGGGAGTGAACTCGCTGCTCTTCGTGGCGACCGCGCGCTGGGCGTTCCCCCGGGAGCTGCTCCTTCCGCCCGCCGACGAGCCGATGACGGTGGGGGTGATCGCCGGGGCGTCCGCCGCCGCCGCGCTCGCGGGCGCGGCCACGTTCGCCGTGCTCCGCCGCGTGGCGCGCGACCCGGTCCGGCGCTTCCGCTCCGCCTCCCTGTGGGTACTCCTCCTGTCGTTCGTGGCTCCGCTGGCGATCCCCGCGGCGGACGCGCGGGCACAGGTAGTGCTTTATCTCGCGCACGTTTCGGTGGTGTTCGGCACCGTGTGGCTGGTGACGGCTCGGGCGAGCCGCGGCGGCCGGTGCGTGCCTTCCTGACCCCTGAGGTAGCCATGTCCGACAAGATCCGCGTCCTCCTGGTGGACGACCACACCGTCCTTCGAGCGGGACTCGAAGCGCTCCTCGGCCTCGAGCCCGACCTGGAGGTCGTCGGCAAGGCGAGCACCGGCGAGGAGGCGATCGAGCGGGTGCAAGCCGTGCGGCCCGACGTGGTGGTGATGGATCTGGGGATGCCGGGGATGGGAGGGCTGGAGGCGACCCGCCAGATCGCCGCCTCCGAGACCGGCGCGCGAGTCCTGGTGCTGACCTCGCACGCGGAAGAAGAGTATCTCCTTCCCGTGCTGGAGGCGGGCGGGAGCGGCTACGTGAAGAAGACCAGCGCGGACGAGGACCTGATCTCCGCGATCCGGATCGTCGCCAGGGGTGAGGTGTTCCTCTACCCCGCGGCCACCAAGCTCCTCCTCAACGGCTTCCGGAAGGCCGAGGCACGGGGCGACGCGAGCCCGCTGGAAGAGCTCTCCGACCGTGAGCGCGAGGTGCTGCAGCTGACGGCCGAAGGGTACAGCTCGGTCGAGACGGGAAAGCGGCTCTTTCTCTCCCCCAAGACCGTGGACACCTACCGCTCCCGGCTCATGCAGAAGCTCGGCCTCGGCCACCGCTCCGACCTGGTGAGGTTCGCGCTCGACAACGGGCTGCTGAAGCCCCATTCGCCCAGGTAAAACGCTCTCGGACAGCAGAGACGCGGGGGCACGGAGAAGATCATCTCCGTGCCCCCGCCTCGTGTGTCATCCCGATTTCTCACGAATTGGTGTGCATTGGAGGAAACGGTCTCACGCAAAGACGCGAAGGCGCAAAGAAAGTACTTCCGCGTCTTTCCTTGGCGTCTTCGCGCCTTTGCGTGACATTCTTGATCCTTTGAGAATGCACAGAACTTCTGTCGGGATGATATCAGTAGAAACGCATCACACCGAGATCCCGCGGGAACGGAAAGGCCACAGAGCACCCCTTCCGCTTTTCTCTCCGTTGCCTCTGTGGCTCTGTGTGAGGCCATCTGTTCACCGCGGTGTCGTGATCTTTCCCACACGAGTGTCGAACCGCGCCTGACGCGGGATCGGCTCGATGGCCGCAACTTCGGGGAGCACGCCATCGAAGATGCACGAGGCTCGCACCCGCCGAGCCATCGTGTGGCCTGGAAGCCGAGACGAACCGATGATCTCCAACATCCTTCCCGCGACGAACGCCGCCACGCCGTCCATACGCGTACGGCCCGGGCGGCTTCTCCTGCGCCTTCCGCTGTTCTACAAGATCCTGGTGGCGGAGGTGTTCGTGGTGCTGGTCGCGTCCGGGGTAAGCGCGCGGCTGGCGGTCCACCTCTTCGGCGCCGCCGCTTCGGGGGCCGTGTATCCGCTCCTCGCGCTGAGCATGGTGGTGTCGCTGGCCACCATCGTCCCGGTGCAGGCGGCGGTTCTCCGGCTGGCGCTGGCCCCGGTGGACGAGCTGGAGTACGCGGCCGAGCGGGCGGAGAGGGGCGAGCCGGGTGCGCGGGCCTCCCTGTCGCCGCTCGCCGACCCGCGCCTGGAGCGGCTCACGCGCGTGTTCAACCGCCTGCTGGAGAGGATGGAGGCGGACCGGCGCCGGCTTCGCGAGATCGCCGAGCGCGCCTTCCGCGCGCAGGAAGCGGAGCGTACCCGCCTCGCCAGGGAGCTGCAGGAGGAGACCGCGCAGACGCTCTCGGCCGTCCTGATCGGCCTGCGCATCGTGCGGCAGACGGCGGACGACGCGCGCCGCGCCGATGCCATCGACGGGTTGCGCCGCGACGTCGCGGCGGTGACGGAGCGGGTCCGCCAGTTCGCGAGCGGCCTGTACACGCCGACGCTCGCGGACCTGGGTGTGGTGGCGGCGCTGGAGGGATATGCGCGTGCCCTCTCGGAGAGCTCGGGGGCACGGATCGGGATCGAAGCCGAGGACGTCAGGGGCGTCCTCGCTCCCGCGGGCGAGCTGGCGCTTTACCGGATCGTACAGGAGGCCCTCTGCAACGCGGCGCACCACTCCGGCGCGTCACGCATCCGCGTGCGTGTGACCCGCGGGGAGGAATGCATCGAAACGACGGTGGAGGACGACGGCAGGGGCTTCAGCGTGGCGCGCACGGAGTCGGAGAAGCTGTGCCTGGGGCTTTTCGGGATGCGCGAGCGCGCGGGCTACGCCGGCGGGTCGCTGCGGATCGAGAGCAAGCCCGGGGAAGGAACCCGCGTCATCGTCCGCATCCCCGCCGCTGAGCGGCCGATGCTCGCCGAATGCGTTTCAAGGGTCGCCCGGAGAGCCTCATGATCGCGCGCGTGGAGCCACACCGCGAAGATGGCGCGTTCGCGGTGCGCGAGCGCGTGCGATGGAGCGACGTGGACGCGGCGGGCATCGTCTGCTACGGCTCGTTCCTGCGCTTCTTCGAGCTCGCCGAGTCGGAGATGTTCCGGGCCGCGGGGCTTCCATCCACGTGGCTGGAGCGTGCGGGGGTATGGCTCGTCCGCCGCCGCGTGGAGTGCGACTTCCTGCGCCCCGCTCGCCTGGACGACGAGCTGGAGGCGCGGGTCGCGGTCGAAGCGATGGGCCGCACCTCCCTGTCCCTGGATTTCGAGATCCGTGAAGCCGCCGCGGACGAGGTATCCGTCCGCAGCCGCTACACGCTCGTGGCGGTGGACCGCGGAACTCTGCGCGCCGTGTCACTGCCCGACGTGGTGCGCGCGGCGCTGCGGCCGTTCCGGCGGATTCCAGCCTCTACGGCGAGGACCCGCCCTCTCCACCCTGAGCGCGTGTGACGCACGCCATCCGGAGGTCCTGTGTACACGCTGGTTCGCCGCTTCATCAAGACGGGCATCGGGTTTCTCGCCGCGGGCATCGCCCTGGGGATGGTGATGCTCGTGCGGCGGGAGCTGTTCGGCATCTGGCCGAACCCGTACCTCGTATCCGCCCACGCGCACGCGGTACTCGTGGGGTTCATGCTGTTCCTGATCCTCGGTGTGGGGCTCTGGCTCTTCCCGCGCGCCGAGCGCGGAGACACGCGCTACCGCCCGGAGCGGATCGAGGCGGCGTACTGGATCCTGCTGGCCTCCACGGGCGCCCGCTTCCTCGCCGAGGCGCTGCGGAGCGGAGGGTCCGCCCGGTGGCTCGCCTGGGCGGTCGTCATCGGCGGGGCGGGTCAGGCGGCCGGGTTGTTCATCTACTTCTGGACGATGTGGACGCGCATCCGGCCTGTCGGAAGCCATCTACGCGAGGCGAAGGGCGAGCGGTTCTGAGCCCGTCTCAACAGAAGTTCCATGCAACCTCAACGATCAGGATGTCACGCAAAGGCGCGAAGACGCAAACGAAAGACACGGGAACACTTTCTTTGCGCCTTTGCGCCTTCGCGTGAGACCCTTTCCTCTGATGCACTCGTAAGGAGCTACCAACATGGATCAGTACGTACGCCGGTTCATCTGCGCGAGCCTGGTGTGGCTGGCCGCGCGCGACGGGACCCCGCTCGACGAGCTGCTGCGCGCGCTGGAGGGCGCGGAACGATGAAAGTCCTTTCCATGGAGGCGGCGCGGGTCCGCGAGGACCGCCCCGCCACGGCCATCGCGCACGACGAGGCGAACGCGCGCGTCGTCGTATTCCACCTCAGCCCCGGGCAGCGCGTTCCGCCGCATCACAACCGTTCCACCGTCATCGTCACGGTGCTGGAGGGGGCGGGCACCTTCCACGGCGCCGATGGCGAAGCGGTGCTCCGCGCCGGCCAGTCCGCGGTGTACGCGCCCGGCGAGGAGCACGCGATCACCGCCGGCGGCGAGCCGCTCCGCTTTCAGGCGGTCATCGCGCCACGGCCGCGGTGAAGTCAAGGGATGTACTACACGGGAGATGATCGAAACCCGACATACACCGCGACGACCTCCTTCTACCATTCACCCGTCCCATTCGTCGTTACATCAACAGACACCAGCGAGCTTCCCTGATGCCCAATCTCTACAGACTCCCGTTGCTCGGAATGATCGTCCTCGCCGCCGCGTGCGGCGGCGACAAGCCGGCCGAGACCACCAGCGACACGCCGCAGGGCTCCAGCGCCACCGCCCCCGTCACCACCGGCGCGCCGAACACCGCTGCCACCACCGCGCCGGCGCAGGGCACGGTGCACACGGTGCGGATGACCACGACGCAGGGCGGCGCGTCGGGCACCTTCGAGCCGGCCAGCATCACGGTCAAAAGGGGCGACGTGATCCACTTCGTGAGCGAGGGGAACGCGGCCCACAACGTGTCGTTCCCGGCCGACCAGAACGCGGGCAAGCCGAACCTCCCCGCCCCCAGCCAGTTCCTGGCCGACGGGCAGAGCTACGACCTGCAGATCACGATGGACCCCGGCTCGTACAGCTACCAGTGCGACCCGCACGCGGCGATGGGGATGAAGGGCGCCATCACGGTGCAGTAGCCTTCTTCGCCTCCCGAAGCACGGGGGAGCCACCGAAGCAGTGGCTCCCCCGTTTGCAATTCGTCACGCCCGCCCTACACGGGAAGCGAGAAAAACGCCCTCCCGGATCAAACAACACCCGACATTCGCGCATGGCCGGAGCTCGCATATTCCAGGTGCGGATCACCACCGCGGGCCGCGGATGCGACCTGCTTCCCATCCAAGGAGTCCTGCAATGAGCACTCGAATCGAAGAGCCGCGCGTCTCCCCACGGAAGTTCCCGGTCGTGCCCCGCTGGGTCGCGGGCGGCGTGGCCGTCCTGACGCTCGCCGGGGCGGCGACGGCCGGCTTCGCGGCATACGGTGAGGACGTGGCGCCCAGGGGTGCCTTCAGCTCCACCATCCCGGTGCGGAAGGCAGAGCCGGTCCGCGGCGAGGAGCGCGCGCTGCTGACCGCCCCGCCCATGGTGCCCGCCCCCATCGACCGGAACTACGCCACCAACGTGATCGTGGACCTCGAAGTGGTGGAGAAGACGATGCGCATCGCGGACGGCGTGGACTACACCTTCTGGACGTTCGGAGGCTCGGTGCCGGGGAGTTTCATCCGCGTGCGCGAGGGCGACCAGGTGGAGTTCCGCCTCAAGAACCACCCCGGCAGCAAGGTGGCCCACAACATCGACCTGCACGCGGTGACCGGCCCCGGCGGCGGCGCGGAGGCCAGCATCGTACTCCCCGGCCACGAGAGCACCTTCAAGTTCTCCGCGGCCAACCCGGGGCTCTACGTCTATCACTGCGCTTTCGCGCCGGCGTCGCTGCACGTGGCCAACGGGATGTACGGGCTGATCCTGGTGGAGCCCAGGGAGGGGATGCCCAGCGTGAACCGCGAGTTCTACGTGATGCAGGGCGACTTCTACACCAAGGGCGCACACGGCGAGAAGGGGCACCAGGCCTTCGACCAGCAGAAGGCGATCGACGAGCGGCCGGACTACGTGGTCTTCAACGGCGCGGTGGGCTCGCTGACGGGCGACAACGCGCTCAAGGTGAAGACGGGTGAGACGGTGCGGCTGTTCGTGGGCAACGGCGGTCCGAACCTGACCTCCTCCTTCCACGTGATCGGCGAGGTGTTCGACAACGTGTACTCGGAGGGCGGCACGCTGGCCCAGCACAACGTGCAGACCACCACCATCCCCGCGGGCGGCAGCGCCATCGTCGAGTTCCGCGC
>DASVTZ010000240.1 GCA_036387335.1 Longimicrobium sp. | reverse complement strand
CGGGCGGTGGAGGCGGCGCAGGAGGCGATCTCGTCGCCGCTGCTGGACAACATCTCCATCAAGGGCGCGGCCGGGGTGCTCATCAACATTACCGGCGGGATGGACCTGGCGATCGACGAGGTGACGACGATCTCCACGATCATCCAGGAAGCCGCCGGCGACGACGCGGAGATCATCTTCGGCGCGGTGCACGACAGCAACATGAAGGAAGAGGTGCGCGTCACGGTGATCGCCACGGGCTTCGAAAAGGAGGAGTTCGAGCGGTCGGACAACGTGATCCGCCCGGACTTCCGCGGCGCGCGCACCTCGGTGGAGCCGCGCACGCACGCGACGCCGATGTACGGCACGCGGCAGGTGATGCCCGCGGGCCCCGTCTCGCCGCCGCCCGCTCCGGTGGAGACGCAGGGGTCCAACGGCCGCGAATCGGGGGGGAGCACTCCGGTGCACAAGTTCCCGCCGCCGCGTCCCGCCCCGGACCCGCGCATGCCGAGCGACCTGGAAATCCCGACCTTCATCCGCCGGCAGATGGACTGAGGCGCGCCGGCGCATTAAGTTGTCGCGGTTTCACGAGCGAAGCGGGCTCGGGCGAAGGAATTTGCCCTGGCCGCTTCGCTCCCGCTTTTGCTGGTGGGAACAGCGGCCTCACACAGAGCCACAGAGGATAACGGCAAGGCACAGAAGGACTTCTGTTCTTGCCGTGCCCTCTGTGTCTCCGTGTGAGCCGCCGTCTGGATCATCCAAGCAGGGAGAGTCGGATGGCGCACTCGAAGAGCTTCTTCGCGGTCGGAGTGCTGGGCGGGCTGGGGTTGGCGCTCACCTCGATGGGCGACAAGCCGCGGGATGAGCAGCCGGTGACGGTTCCGGTCGCGCACGTCAGGACCGCGCCGCGGCCGGTCGAAGTCTCGTACGCGGACACGCTCCGCAAGGGCGAGACGCTTTCGGAGCTGATGGGGCGCACGCGGCTCAACATAGAGGAAGCGCGCGCCCTTCTCGCGCACATCGAGGCGGTGCAGGACGTGCGCAAAGTGCGGCCGGGGCTCGTGTTGCGGTATACGCAGGCCACCATCGACGGGCTGATGAAGCGCGCGGAGTTGGGGCTGGACGCCGACCACGTGCTCTCGGTGGAAGCCGGCAAGGAAGGGCTGGCGGCGCGCGTGGCCGAGGTGAAGGTGAGCCCCGACACGGCGGTGCTGTCCGGGACGGTGAAGTCCTCGCTGTACCAGGCCCTCCTCGAGGGCGCGGGCGACGTTCCGTCCGCCGAGCGGCAGCAGATCGCCGACGTGTTGGCCGACCAGATCTTCGCATGGAAGCTCGATTTCTCCAGCGACCTGCGCTCCGGCGACTCCTTCCGCATCGTCTACGAGCGGATGGCGCGCCCTGATGGCACCGCCCGCTCGGGACGCGTGCTCGCGGTGCAGTTCGAGGTCGGCGGCAAGCTCCAGGAAGCCTACCTCTTCCGCCAGCACGGGCGCGACGAATACTTCGACGGCGAGGGCGAGTCGCTGCGCCGCGCCTTCCTCCGCGCCCCGCTTGAGTTCCGCCGCATCTCCTCGACGTTCTCCGCAGGCCGCTACCATCCCATCCTGCACCGCATGCGCGCCCATAAGGGCGTGGACTTCGCCGCGTCCCGTGGCACCCCCGTGCGCGCCGTGGGTGATGGCGTGGTGGCGCGGGCCGGGTGGAGCGGCGGATACGGCAACGTGGTGCAGCTCCATCACATGCGCGGCTACGGCAGCCGCTACGCGCATCTCTCGCGCTTCGCGGACGGCATCCGCGCAGGCACCCGCGTGCACCAGGGCGACGTGATCGGCTACGTGGGGAGCACCGGGCTCTCTACGGGGCCGCACCTCCACTACGAGTTCCACAGCGAGGGGCGCGCGGTGGACCCCAACCAGGTCAAGTTCATCACCGGCGAGCCGGTGGTGGCGTCCGCCATGGACCGCTTCCGCGCACTGGTGGAGCACCGGATGGCCGTGATGGACCGCGCCGGATCGCCCCGCCTGGCCATGCGCACCTCGGGCGCGAGCGCCGGTGAGTGAATCCACCGCGCGCGGCCCGCGGTTCGACCTCTTTCCCGCCATCGACCTCCGCCGCGGCCGCTGCGTGCGGCTCCAGAAGGGCGAGGCCGAGAGCGAGACCGTCTACAGCGACGATCCCGTCGCAATGGCGCGCACCTTTGCGGACGCGGGCGCGCGCTGGGTGCACGTGGTGGATCTGGACGCCGCTTTCGGCGACGGCTCCAACCGCGCGCTGATCCGCGAGCTCGCCGCCGCCGTCCCCCTGCGCGTGCAGACCGGCGGCGGCCTGCGCAGCGAGGAGGATCTCGCCGAGGTGCTGGAGGCGGGTGTCGCGCGCGCGGTGATCGGCACGGCCGCGCTGGAAAACCCCGAGCTCGTCCGCCGCGCCGTGGAGCGCTGGGGAGCGGAGCGCATCGCCGTCGGCCTCGACGCACGTGGGCGCAGACCCGCCGCGCGCGGCTGGACGGAGGAGAGCGGGGAAGACCTCTTCGACGTCGCCCGCTCCCTGGTCGCGATGGGCGTGCGCACGCTGATCTACACCGACATCGAACGCGACGGGATGATGCAGGGGCCCAACCTGGTCATCGCCTCCGCGCTCGCCGGCTTCTCGGGCGCCGAGGTTATCGTCTCCGGCGGGATCTCCGGCATCGAGGATGTGGAGGAGGTCTACGCGGAGCGCCGCGCCGGCATCCGCACCGTCGGCGTCATCATGGGGAAGGCGATCTACGAGGGGAGGCTCGATCTGGCCGAGGCCGTGCGCCTGGTGGAGGGGTGATGCCGCAGGTGCACATGACGGGTGTGCGCTACAGCGTGCGGCAGGACGCTCTCACCAGCGCCTTTCAGGCCTACACTGGGATGGGCACCGTCGAAGCCCGCCGCATGGCCGCCGCCGTCGCCGCCGGCACCCGCACGACCCTCCGCGTCGAGGACCCGGACCAGGCCTACGACCTCGCCTCCGAGCTCGCCTCCCTCGGCGTCAACGCGGAGGCCGACGAGAGCGATTACTGAAGCTGGGAACGGCGGTTGTGGGAGCCCATCGGGACGATCTGGTCTCGGTGGGCTTCGTGCGTTGGGGGGGGGGCGCATCGCCCCCAACGCCGGGGGCTAAAGCCCCCGGCTGGAACGACGCGAAGGCGGCTGAAGCCGGCTCGTCCAGCTGCGCATCGACCCGGAGTCCGCGGGGGGAGTTCGTGCGTTTCAGCGGAATTTATTGCTCGTGCAACCGGGCATCGGCACTTGGCGGGGCACGGGCAGCCACATGGGGCGGCCCCTACGGGAATCGGTGCAGAAGGCGCGGGCGTGGGGGCGGCGGCGAGGGCGGGCAGACACGCAGGTCTGCCCCTACCGGTGACGGTTTGTGAGGCGAGGGGCTGGCACGGGCGCGATGAACGGCGCCCCGCCCGACGGAACGGGTCTCGCCCGAGAGTCCGTGAAGGCGGACTTTGTGCTGTTGTTGCCGCGAGTTCACTCGCCCGGTCCAATCCCAGCCCCCCAGTACCGCCCCCGCCCGCAACGGGCCACCATCGGATCGACTTTCGTGGGGGAGCTTGATTCGCGCCGTGGCGTGTGAGAAGTTTACGACGTGGACGGGCGGCACCTTGCCGGGTGAGCGCGGTGGGGGGATCTTGCGAGGCTCTTCCGCCCGGACCGGGCGGCGCACAGGAAGCCTGCCAGGATCCGCCGATGCACACCGAAGCCACACCCGTCGTAGACCTCCGCTCGGATACCGTGACGAAGCCGACGCCTGAGATGCGGCGCGCCATCGCCGAGGCGGAGGTGGGGGACGCGGTCCTGGGGGACGATCCCACGGCGGCGGAGCTGGAGCGGTACGGGGCCGAGCTGCTGGGGAAGGAAGCCGCCCTCTTCTTTCCCAGCGGAATCATGGCGAACCAGACCGCCCTCCTGGTGCTCGCCGCGCCAGGGACGGAGGCGGTGATCGACGACGGCGGGCACATCCTCAACTGGGAAGAGGCCGCAGCGTCGGCGTGGGGCGGCATTCAGCTCCGGGCGGTGCGCACGCCGGACGGGCTTCTGACCCCCGAGATCGTGGCCGAGGCGATCCGCCCGCCGAGCCTGTACGTGCCGCAGACGGCGGTCGTCTGCCTGGAGAACACGCACAACAGCGCCGGCGGGCGGGTGATGCCGCTGGAGCAGGTGAGGGCGGTGGCCGCGGTGGCGCGGGAGCGCGGGGTCGCCGTGCACCTGGACGGCGCGCGCCTCGCCAACGCCTCGGCGGCCACGGGGGTGCCGATGGCGGAGTTCGCGGCCGAGGCGGATACGGTGATGGTGGCGCTCTCCAAGGGGCTCGGCGCGCCCGTGGGGTCGCTGCTGGCCGGGAGCGCGGCGGTGATGGAGCGCGCCTGGCGCGTGCGGCGGCGGCTGGGCGGGGGGATGCGGCAGGCGGGGCTTCTGGCTGCGGCGGGGCTGCACGCGCTTCGCAACCACTTCCCACTGCTGGCGGAGGATCACCGGCGGGCGCGGCTCCTGGCGGAGCGGGTCTCCGCGCTGCCTGGCGTGGCGGCGCCGGCGCCGGATACGAACATCGTCATGATCGACCTGGTGGACCCGGCGCTGGAGCCGGTGGCGCTGCTGGCGGCGCTCGAGGCGCGAGGGGTGAGGCTCACTCAGTTCGGCTCGCGCAGGCTGCGGGCGGTCACGCACATGGACGTGGACGACGCGGGGATCGAGCGCGCGGCGGCGGTGCTGGAGGAGGTGCTGGGCTCCGGGCGCGGCTGAGGAATCCGGGCGTCCACTGCGGTGACGGAGAGCCTTGCGTAGGGTGTGAATTTGCCGTACACTTTCGCCTTGTCTTCGGGAACGGCATCCGGGGCAGGGGGTATTCAGGACATCCGCAATTCAGCTCTCCCAGAGCATCCAAACTGAGGAATCCAATGGCAAAGGTCGAGATCGCCGACGACAAGAAGAAGGCCCTGAACGTCGCCATCGGGCAGATCGAGAAGGCGTACGGAAAGGGGTCGATCATGCGCATGGGCGTCAACGCCCCCGCGATCAGGGTCAGCGCGATCCCGACGGGCGCGGTCAACCTCGATGCCGCCATCGGCATCGGCGGGGTGCCGCGAGGGAGGATCACCGAGATCTACGGGCCCGAGTCGTCGGGTAAGACGACGCTCTGCCTCCACGTGATCGCCAACGCGCAGCGCTCGGGCGGCGTGGCGGCGTTCGTGGACGCGGAGCACGCGCTGGACATCGAGTACGCGCGCAAGCTGGGCGTGGACGTGGACAACCTCCTCGTCTCGCAGCCGGACACGGGCGAGCAGGCGCTGGAGATCGCCGAGGTGCTGGTGAGGTCGAGCGCGGTGGACGTGGTGGTGATCGACTCGGTGGCCGCGCTGGTGCCGCGCGCCGAGATCGAGGGGGAGATGGGCGACAGCCACGTCGGCCTGCAGGCGCGGCTCATGAGCCAGGCGCTCCGGAAGCTGACCGGCGCCATCAACCGCTCCAACACCACGGTGATCTTCACCAACCAGATCCGCGAGAAGATCGGCGTCATGTTCGGCAACCCGGAGACGACCACCGGCGGCCGCGCGCTGAAGTTCTATGCCTCGCTGCGCATCGACATCCGCCGCATCGGGTCGATCAAGGACAAGGAGGTCCTGGTCGGCAACAAGACGCGGGCGAAGATCGTGAAGAACAAGGTGGCGCCGCCGTTCAAGCAGGCGGATTTCGACATCATGTTCAACGTGGGGATCGACCACTACGGGATCATCGTGGACCTGGGGGTGGAGAACGAGGTGGTGCAGAAGTCGGGCGCCTGGTTCTCGTACGGCGACGTGCGGCTGGGGCAGGGGCGCGAAAACGCCAAGCAGTTCCTCCAGGAGAACCCGCAGCTCGCCGCCGAGGTGGAGGCGAAGGTCAAGGACATCCTCGGGATGCGCGGTGTGAATGCCGCGGCCGACGGGGACGGCGCGGCTTCGGAAGACTGAGGTTTGCTTGAGGTGAGGAAGGCCCCTACCCGGGTGCGGGTGGGGGCCTTCTGCGTGGTGCGGGGCCGCACCGCCGGGGGCTGAAGCCCCCGGCTGGAAACACGCGAAGACCGCTGAAGCGGTCTCGGGAGGCGGAGGTCTAATCGCCTTTGGTGAGGTAGGCGTCGACGGCGAGGGGGTCGAAGAGGGAGCCGGCGCCGGAGAGGAGGAGCGCGCGGCGGGTGGAAGGCGGGAGCGGGGGCTGGTAAGGGCGCGGGCGGGTGATGGCCTCCACCACGTCGGCGGTGCGCAGGATGCCGGCAAGCTCGAGCACCTCCTCGTCCGCCAGGATGTCGCGGAGGGTGGCGTAGTCGTCGTACTGGTGGCGGATCAGGGTGGCGCCGAGCGGGCCGCACACGCCCCGTGCGATCTCCGCGCCCAGCTCGGCCTGGCGGTGGATGATCCCCAGCTCGTCGCGGGTGAGGACCTCCGTCTTGCGCAGGAGCTCCGCGGGGACGCCGATCATCCCCACTTCGTGGAGAAGGGCGGCGTGGTGCAGGATCGCGCGGAGCTCCGGGTCCACGCCCTGGTGCGCGGCCAGGCGGTCGGCCAGCATCGCCACGCGCGCGCAGTGGCCGGCGAGGCCGAGCTCGTCGTCGCGCCGCTCCAGCGCCACCATCAGCGCCGAGGCGACGGCCAGGCACGCCTCGATTTCCGCATCCTCGAACGCGGTCGGCGGCTCGGCGCCCGGCGAGCCGAACAGGCTGCTCAGAAAGTTCAACGGGGTGGCTCCGCGGGAGGGACTCCGACAACGCTTCGCCCGTTCGCTGAAGGCACCGTGCGTGCCGGGCGACTGCTACATGCGAGATCGTGTAAGTGTGGCCGGGAAGCAGGGGTGGTGTGTGCGTTGTGTAGCAGTTCGCGTCCCGGGGCGCAATCAGATGCGCATTGGCGCAAACTTTTCCGCCGCATGGAGTTGCGGATTGCCTGCAGGGCACGGTCGTCCAACCCGGGTTGAACAGCGTATTCCCGGCACCAGGGTTGCACCGGGCAGGACGCGGCCGGTTGGAGCGGCCGCGGAATGGAGCGAGAGCGGGCACCCACGAGAGGAATCCTTTGACCGACCCGAGACATGCGCCGCCGACCGGCCGCTACTTCTTCGTCCTGGCGCTCACGGCGCTGGGCGTGGTGTACGGCGACATCGGCACCAGCCCGCTCTACGCGATCCGTGAGTCGTTCCACGGCCACTACGGCATCGCGCCGACGCGCGGCAACGTCCTGGGGGTGCTCTCGCTGATCTTCTGGGCGCTGATCATCGTCATCTCCATCAAGTACCTCGTCTTCGTGATGCGGGCCGACAACCGCGGCGAGGGGGGGATGATCGCCCTGACCGCGCTGGTGGCGCCGCGCCAGGCGACCGAGCGCGGGCATCGCTGGATCCTGGCGCTGGCCGGGTTGTTCGGCGCGTCGCTGCTGTACGGCGACAGCATGATAACACCCGCCATCTCCGTCATGAGCGCGGTGGAGGGGCTCAAGGTCGCGACGCCGTTTTTCGAGGCCTATATCATCCCCATCACCATCACGATCCTGGTGATCCTCTTCGCGGTGCAGAGCCGCGGCACGGCGGGGATCGGCAAGGTGTTCGGGCCGGTTACGGTGCTCTGGTTCGTGACGCTGGGCGTGCTCGGACTCGTGCAGATCGTCAAGAGCCCCGGCGTGCTGGCGGCGGTGAACCCGCTGTACGGATACCGCTTCTTCGCCGAGAACGGGTGGCACGGGTACCTGGTGCTCGGCTCCGTCTTCCTGGCGGTGACGGGCGGCGAGGCGCTGTACGCCGACATGGGGCACTTCGGCAAGAAGCCGATCCAGTTCACCTGGTTCTCCCTCGTGCTGCCGGCGCTGGCGCTCAACTACTTCGGGCAGGGGGCGCTGATCATCCGCGACCGGTCCGCGGTGGAGCACCCGTTCTTCCACATGGCGCCGCAGTGGGCCACGTATCCGCTGGTCGCGCTCGCCACGCTGGCGACGGTGATCGCGTCGCAGGCGGTGATCTCGGGGGCGTTCTCGCTGACGAGGCAGGCGGTGCAGCTCGGCTACCTTCCGCGCATGGAGATCGAGCACACCTCCGCGCGCGAGATGGGGCAGATCTACATCCCGGCGGTGAACTGGGCGCTGATGATCGCGTGCATCAGCCTGGTGATCGGCTTCCGGTCGTCCAGCCGGCTGGCGGCGGCGTACGGCGTGGCGGTTACGACGGACATGGTGTTCACCACGATCCTCTTCGCCTTCGTGGCGCGGACGCTGTGGAAGTGGAGCATGCCGCGCGTGGTGCTGCTGGCCGCGGCCTTCCTGGTGGTGGACCTGGCGTTCTGGGGCGCCAATATCGTCAAGATCCCGCAGGGCGGCTGGTTCCCGCTGATGATCGCGGCCGGGATGTTCGCGGTGATGACCACGTGGAAGAAGGGGCGCCAGATCCTGGCCACGCGCATGAACTCGCGCACGCTCCCCATCGAGCTGTTCATGCGCGACGTGGAAAAGAACCCGCCCGCGCGCGTGGCGGGGACGGCCGTGTTCATGTACGGAACGGGCGGCGCCACACCCCCTGCGCTCCTCCACAACCTGATCCACAACAAGGTGCTGCACGAGCGCGTGGTGCTGCTGAACGTGGCCACGCTGGAGGTGCCGACGGTTGAGGACGAGGAGCGGCATTCGGTGAAGGAGGTGGGGCACGGTTTCTGGCAGGTGGAGGTGCGCTACGGCTTCACCGAGGACCCGAACATCCCCGAGGCGCTCAAGGGCATCTCGCACCCGGGGCTCTCCTTCAAGCCGATGGAGACGAGCTTCTTCCTGGGCCGCGAGACGCTGATCCCGTCCAAGAACCCGGGGATGGCGCTGTGGCGCGAGCACTTCTTCTGGATCATGTCGCGCAACGCACGCACGGCCACGTCGTTCTTTTCGCTGCCGCCGAACCGGGTCGTGGAGCTGGGGGCGCAGATCGAGCTCTGATCCCGGCATCGCAACGGCGGGCCTCACGCGGAGACGCGGAGGCACGGAGAGAACTTCGCGTGCTCCTCCGTGTCTCCGCGCCTCCGCGTGAGCCATGCAGTTTGGTCTCAGTGGATCAACGGGGCGGCGTCGGAGGTATGAGGTGCGAGCTTGCACGGGGAGCGGGTGAGACCGAGTCAGGGGGAGAAGCGGTGTTCGACCACATCGTCCACGGTAGAAAGCCGAACGGGAAGCGGGTGGGGGGCGCGGTCGCGGCCTCCATCGCCGCGCACCTGCTGATCGTCGTGCTGCTCGTGGGCCTGGGCAGGCGCGGGCTCCTGCTTGCGGACGAGATGGCGGGCGACGGGCCGTCGGCGGCGGACGACCAGGGGGCGGGGGGCGGCGGCGGGGGTGGCGGCGACGCGGGTGAGCAGGTAACCTACTACGAAGTCTCCGCGCCCATCGCTCCGCCCGTGGCACCCCCGGTCCCCGTTCCGCCCGCGGCGGAGGTCCTGCCGCCGGTCGTTCCGCCGCCGGTCACGCCCCCTCCCGCCGAGCAACCGAAGGCGCAGCCCGCGCCCCCCGCCGCGCCGGCCCCCACCCCCGCGCCGCCCACGCAGCCGGGCACGGGCGGCGGAGCGGGAGGGAACGCGGGTGCGGGCCAGGGTCCCGGCACCGGCTCCGGCGCGGGTCCCGGCTCCGGCGGTGGTTCGGGTGGCGGAACCGGCGGCGGCGTGGGCAGCGGCACCGGGCCGGGCACGGCGGGCGGCGAGGGGAGCGTGATCCCCCCCGTCGCGGACCTCCAGCTCTTCCCGCCCGATCCGCCGAGGGCCCTGCGCGGCCGCGCGGTCGAGGTGACCGTGGCCGTCAACGAGCTGGGCGCCGTGACCGGAGCGGACGTCACCATCTCCAGCGGCGACCGGCGCTACGACCAGCTTCTCCGCCGCCAGGCGATGGAGTGGCACTTCCGCCCCGCCCGCGACCGCGCAACCGGCCGGCCGATCGCGGTGCGGTATCCGATCGGGTTTGATATTTAGAAAAAGTGCTAAGTCCTAAGTGCCAAGTGCTAAGTGGACAGCGCACTAACGCACTTACGCACCGCCGTTCAGCACTTAGCACTTAGCACCCAGCACTTCCTCTTCCGTACCGCCCCCACCTCCAACGGAGCTCCCATGCCCCTGTCGAACGTCGCCGAGCCCCCGGCGAACGTATCTCCCGAAAGCGAGTTCAAGCGCGGTCTTTCCCTGCTCGATGCCACCATGCTGGTCGTGGGGTCGATGATCGGGTCGGGGATCTTCATCGTGTCCGCGGACATCGCGCGGCAGATGAACTCGCCCGGCGGGCTGCTGTTCGTGTGGGTGGCGTCGGGGCTGATCACGGTGTTCGGCGCGCTGTCGTACGGCGAGCTCGCGGCGGCCATGCCCAAGGCGGGCGGGCAGTACGTCTTCCTGCGCGAGGGGCTGGGGCACCTCCCCGGGTTCCTGTACGGGTGGACGCTCTTCCTGGTGATCCAGACGGGGACGATCGCGGCGGTGGCGGTGGCGTTCGCCAAGTTCCTGGGCGTCTTCTTCCCCGCCGTCTCGCCCACGCTGTTCGCGTCGTTCGGCAAGGTGCCGGTGCCGGGGGGCGTCATCGAGCTGGGATTGAGCTGGCAGCGCGTCGTCGCCATCGCCATCATCGTCCTCCTGACGGCGGTGAACATGCGCGGGCTGCGCGAGGCGAAGTGGATCCAGAACACCTTCACCTTCGCCAAGACGGGCGCCCTGCTGGGGCTGATCCTGCTCGCGTTCGTGATCGGGCGCAACGCGGGGGCCATCGGCAGCAACTTCAACATGATGTGGGCGGACACCGTCTCCGGCCCGCGCACCACGTCTTTCCTGGGGATGGAGCTGGTGCTGCCGGCGGTCCTCCTTGCCTTCGGCGCGGCGATGGTGGGCTCGCTCTTCTCGTCGGACGCGTGGAACAACGTCACCTTCGCCGCGGCCGAGGTGAAGAACCCGCAGCGCAACCTGCCGCTCGCCCTGGCGCTGGGGACGGGGCTGGTGACGGGGCTGTACCTGCTGGCGAACGTGGCGTACCTGATGGTGCTGCGCCTCTCCGCCATCCAGAACGCCCCCGAGGACCGCGTCGGCACCCTCGCGATGCGCGAGATGCTGGGCGACACGGGGCTCTACCTGATGGCCGCCGCCATCCTGATCTCGACGTTCGGGTGCATCAACGGGCTGATCCTGGCCGGTGCCCGCGTGTACTACGCGATGGCGCGCGACGGGCTCTTCTTCGAGTCCGCCGGCCGCCTCTCTCCGAAGACGCACGTGCCGACCTGGGCGCTCCTGGTGCAGGGGATCTGGACGGCGTTCCTGACGCTGACGGGCTCGTACGGGCAGCTTCTGGACTACGTGGTCTTCGCGGCGCTGATCTTCTACGTGCTGACGATGGTGGCGCTCTTCTCCCTCCGCATCAAGCGCCCGGAAATGGAGCGTCCGTACCGCGCGTTCGGCTATCCCGTGATCCCGGCGCTCTACATGGCTTCCGCACTGTTCATCGCGCTCCTGCTGCTGGTGGCGCGGCCGCAGTTCTCGTTCGCGGGGCTGTTCCTGGTGCTGCTGGGGGTGCCCGTGTACTACCTGTGGAACAGCCGCCGCACCGCCGCGCAGCGCGCCGTGTAGCCCGCGTCGTGTGACGATGCACGAGACCGCCCGCGGCGCATGTGCCGCGGGCGGTTTTGCGTTTGCGGGCGGCGGGGCCGGGGCGGGCACGGGCAGCCACGTGGGGCGGCCCCTACGGGATTGGTGCGACGCCGCGGGGGGCGAGGCACGCGAAGGGTGGGCGGACACGCAGGTCCGCCCCTACGAGCGTTGGTGCGCAGGGCGGGGGGTGGATGCGGGGCGGGGCACGGGCGCGATGAATCGCGCCCCTACAGGGTGTGTGCGCCCCGCACGGATGCATGCCACCGCCCCTCCCCCAGGCAGTTTTGGGGGAGGGGCCGCGAGGAACGAGCGGGGGAGGGGGCCCGCGAGGCCCCTACTCCCCCGTCACCGCTTCGATCTCCTCCTCCGACAACCCGACCACCGTGCCGTCGGGGAACTGGACCATGTGGCCCTCGCGGCCGCTCTCGCTGTTGTCGGGGCCCCAGTGGCCGATCACCTCGCCCACCTGGCCCACGTACGGCTCCGACTGATCGTACATCGACTTCACCACGCGGACCTTGAACATTCGCTCGTCTCCGGTTGGGCGTTGGGCGGCGGATCGTGCATTTCCCGCGCCGGGGGCGGCTGGCGCGGAGGGGCGCGGGAGGGCAGATTGGCGCCGTTTCTCACATCCGCAAGCGGCGAGTACCCCGATGACGCAGGTGGCGGCACCCGAATCCGAGACGCGCGCGCGGCTGCGCTCTCCCCACGCGTGGGCACGGCTGATCGTGGGGCTGATGGGCTTCGGCGTGGCGATCGACCTGATGGTGAAGAGCGGGCTGGGGCTGGGGCCGTGGGACGCCTTCCACCAGGGACTCTCGGAGCAGACCGGGATCACGCTGGGGATGGCCAGCATCGTGGTGGGGATCGCCATCGTGGCCTTCTCGTGGACGATCGGCATCCGCCCGGGCGTGGGGACGCTCGCCAACATGGGGCTGATCGGGTGGTTCATCGACCTCTTCCACCCCCTGATCCCCGATTCGCCGTCGTACGCGTGGGGCTTCCTCTTCTACGGCTTCGCGGTGGTGGTGTGCGGGCTCTCCACGGGGCTGTACATCAGCGCGGGGCTCGGGAAGGGGCCGCGCGACGGGCTGATCCTGGGGCTCGTGGACCGCACCCGCTGGCCCGTGCGCCGCGTGCGGACGCTGGTGGAGCTGGCGGCGCTCGGCTTCGGGTGGTGGATGGGCGGGCCGGTGGGGGTCGGCACGCTGATCTTCGCCTTCACCATCGGCCCGGCGATGCAGTGGGGGCTGCAGCTGGCGGGGGCGCACGGCGGGGTGCGGCCGGCCACCGAACCGTGACCGCGGACCCGGGGTATTCTGGCGTGACGCTTGCAATCGCGCGCCCCGAAACGGGCTGACCAGGGGGAGCGATGGCGGAGGGGAAGGAGGGGCGCCCGCGCGAGTGGGAGCGGCTGGAGAGCGAGGAGCGGGAGGACTACGAGATCTTTCGCGTGAGGACGGACCGGTCCCGCTCGCCGCGCACCGGGGAGGTGGAGGAGTTCCACATCGCGGAGTCGCCGGACGGCGTCACCGTGGTGGCCACGACGGCGGAGGGAGAGGTGGTGATGGTGGAGCAGTTCCGCCACGCCCTGCGCACCGTCACGATGGAGACTCCCAGCGGCTTCATGGACGAGGGGGAGAGCCCCCTTGAGGCCGCGCTCCGCGAGCTGCGCGAGGAGACGGGCTACGAGGGCGACGATCCGCGCGTCATCGGGTGCCTGGAGTTGAACCCTTCGTGGCAGACGACGAGGGTGTACGTGGTGGCTGTAGCCAACGCGCGCCGCACCGCGCCCACCGATCTGGACGAGGCGGAGGACATCCGCGTGCTGACCGTGACGCGCGAGCGGGCGCGGGAGCTGGTGAGGACGGGCGGGATCCGCGCCACGGTGGCGGTGAGCGCGCTGGCGCTGGCGGAGTGGGCGGGGGATTAGAGGAAGGTCGCGGTGCTTGCGCGCGGGCGGTTGCGCGGCTATCTCTGGCAAACGTCCGGCGCCGGCCCCACGCCGGGCGAGATCATCACCTTCCGGCGCGAACGCCGGGGCTGTAGAGAGGGCATGGCGTCAACCACCGCGGCCGGTTCGGAGCCGAAGGAAACCCCGGAGGAGGCGCTGGCCGGAGTGCGCTGGCGCTACCTGGCCGCGGTGCTCGCCGGCGACCGTCGCACGGCGTTCGGCGTGGTGGACCAGGCGCTCGCGGACGGGGTGCACCTGCGGCAGCTCTACCTGGACGTCTTTCAGCCCGTCCTTCACCAGGTGGGGCGGCTGTGGGAGGCGAACCGGATCAGCGTGGCCGAAGAGCACCTGGCCACCGCCATCACCGAGGCGGCGATGGCGCGGCTGTACGAGCTCCTCTTCGCGACGGTCGACGGGAGCGGGCGCCTGCTGATCGCCGCCTGCGCGGACTCGGAGCGGCACGAGGTGGGGCTGCGCATGCTGTGCGACGTGCTGGAGATGGAGGGGTGGGACACGGTTTTCCTGGGCGCCACCGTCGCCATCCCCGAGCTGGTGGAGATGGTGCGCACCCGCAAGCCTGAGGTGGTGGCGCTTTCCGCCTCCATCGCCCCGCACCTGGCGCGGGTGCAGGCGGCGATCGAGGCGCTGCGAGGAGAGCTGGGGGAGGGCACGCCGATGATCGCGGTGGGCGGGCGCGCCTTCCACGACGATCCCGGGCTCGCCATGAGGATCGGCGCCGACTTCACCGCGAACGACGCCTTGGAGGCTGCACGCAGGCTGAAGGAGACGTTCCCATGAGCTTCCGCATAGGGCAGGGGATGCACCCGGCGCTCCGCGCCTTCCCTGGCGCGGTGTTGGAGCTGGGCGCGGACGGCGTGGTGCTGGATTCCAACGGCCGGCTGGACGAGCTGCTCGGCCGTCCGCTGCCGGGCACCCGGCTGGAGGCGGCGCTCGACCGCCCCAGCCGGCTCAAGGTGGAGCAGCTCCTCCTTCGCCGCCCCGAGCCGGGCGAGGCCCCCGTCGCGTGGGAGCTGATGGTGGAGGGGAGCGACACCATCCACCCCATCGCCATGTTCCCCGTGTGGGACGAGGACCCCGCCAGCCCGCGGCTCTGGCTGGTCGAGTCGCCCCGCGACCCGCGCATGGGGGTGCTGCACGACGAGCTCGCGTCGGTCAACTCCGAGCAGGCCAGCACGCAGCGGCAGCTCGTGAAGGAGAAGGGCCGCCTGGGCCGCGCGCTGGACGAGCTGGAGCGGGAGCTGAACGAGAACGCCAAGCTCTCGCGCGCCCTGCAGGCGCAGAACGAGGAGATGGAGGCGCAGAACGAGGAGCTGCTGGCGATGACGCAGGAGCTCCACGCCGGACAGGAGCAGCTGATGCAGCTCAACCACCAGCTGGAGCGGCGCAGTCGCGAGCTGCAGCTGGCGCTCTCGGCGCGGAACCGCTTCTACGCCAACATGAGCCACGAGCTGCGCACCCCCATCAACGCGGTGATGGGGTACAACGACCTCCTGCTGGCCTCCATCTACGGCCCCCTCGGCGAGCAGCAGGAGCTGGCGATCGAGCGGTCGCAGCGCGCCGCCCGGCACCTGCGCGAGCTGGTGAACGACGTGCTGGACATCTCGCGGCTGGAGGTGGGGAAGCCCGAGCTGCAGCTGGAGGACGTGGACGTGCCGTCGCTGGTGGAGGAGACCTTTGCGTCGCTGCGCCCGATGGCGCACTCCACCGGCGCCGTGCTGCAGGTCTCCGCGCCGGAGCGGCCCTTCCTGATCCGGACGGACGGGCGGCGGCTGCGGCAGGTGCTCTCCAACCTCCTCTCCAACGCCATCAAGTTCGGCAAGGGGGCCCCGGTGTGGGTCAACTGCTCCCGCGCGCCGGACGGCGGAATGGAGATCGAGGTGGTGGACGGCGGCGACGGCATCGCGCCGGACGACCTGGCGCGCGTCTTCGACGAGTTCGTGCAGCTCGCGCGCGACGAGAACGACGAGTCGCTGCGCCAGGACGGCACCGGGCTGGGCCTTCCCATCGCGCGGCGCGTGGCGCGGCTGCTGGGCGGCGCGCTCGACGCCACCTCCGTCGCCGGGGTGGGAAGCACCTTCCGCGTGATCCTGCCCCCCACGCCCCCGGCCCCGCTCTGACCCACCCCGCCCCCCGGCGGCTCGCTCCCTGCATCTGACCCGGCTCCATGACCCAACCGAACGAAGCTCCCCGCCAGCCGCGCGAGTCGGACCGGCGCGGCAACGACCGCAGGAACGTCGAACGGCGCGCCCCCCTGCCGCCGTGGCGCCGCCCCTGGGCGTACGCCGCGTACGGCGTTCTGGGAGCCCTCGTGCTGATGCTGCTGTGGAGCGGGATGAGCGGCGACGACGAGCCGGACCCCGTGGACGACGCGCCGATGGTGACGCGCGAGCCCGGCGCGCCGGGCGTGGCTCCGCCCGCCCCGGCCACCACGCGGAACAACAACGCCCCCGTGGAGGCGGCGTTCGGCACCGCGGGCTTCGAGCGGCTGGTGCTGCAGGGCCCGGCCGCCATCGGCAAGACGGTGAAGGCGGAGCTGTACTGCGAGCAGCCCAGCTCCTTCCAGGTGCGCACCAACGTGGACGCGGAGGCGCCGGTGGCCGCGCTGGCCGCCAACGGCCGCATCCCCGCGGCGGAGTGCAAGTGGGGAGGGGCCAACGACCCGCGCCGCGAGAACTTCCTCCTCCTGGTGCCGCCCGACCTGGCCGACGACTTCGCGGCCACGCCGGTGATCAACGACGACTTCCAGCGCCGCCGCCGTCTGATCGCGAACGTCGAGTGGGTGGGCCGCTCGCAGGCGCTGGAGCTGCGCACCGCCGGCGTCTTCCGCGGCCTGTCCCGCTGAACCCTCTTTCGACCCACACATGAGACACGCCGCACTCGCGGCCGCCGCCCTCGGGCTGGCGGCCGCCGCCGTTCCCGCGCGCGCCCAGCAGAGCGACGCCGACCTGCTGGCCCGCGCCCGCCGCATCCACGCGCAGACGCCGCTGGTGGACGGCCACAACGACCTCCCCTGGGAGATCCGCGAGAAGGCGGGGGGCGACCTGGCGCGGCTGGACCCGCGCCGCTCCAACCCCGCGCAGCACACGGACATCCCGCGCCTGCGGGCCGGCGCGGTGGGCGGCGTCTTCTGGGCCGCGTACGTCCCCTCCGAGTTCGCGCAGGGGGGCGCGGCGCGGGTGGCGCTGGAGCAGATCGACCTGATCCACCGCATGACCGCCGCCTCCCCCGACCTGCGCCTGGCCCTCACCGCCGACGACGTGGAGCGCGCGCACCGCGACGGCAAGATCGCCTCACTGATCGGCATCGAGGGCGGGCACGCCATCGAGAACTCGCTGGGTGCGCTGCGGCAGTTCTACGCCACTGGGGTGCGGTACATGACCCTGACCCACGCCAGCACGCTGGACTGGGCCGACGCCGCCACCGACTCCGCGCGCCACGACGGCCTCACCCGCTTCGGCGAGGAGGTCGTCCGCGAGATGAACCGCCTGGGGATGCTGGTGGACCTGTCGCACGTGTCGCCGGCGACCATGAAGGACGCGCTGCGCGTGTCGGCGGCGCCGGTGATCTTTTCGCACTCCTCCGCGCGCGCCCTGGCCGACCACCCGCGCAACGTACCGGACGACGTGCTGCGGCTGGTGAAGGCGAACGGCGGGGTGGTGATGGTGAACTTCTACTCCGGCTTCGTGGACCCGGCCGCGGCGGCCGCCATGCGCAACATGTTCGAGGTGCAGCGCCGCTTCCAGGCGCAGTATCCCAACGACGCGCAGGCCGCACAGCGCGCCTATCGCGACTGGCAGCGCCAGAACCCCGTTCCGCGCGGCAGCATCGCCACCGTGGCCGACCACATCGACCACATCGTCAAGGTGGCGGGGATCGACCACGTGGGGATCGGCTCGGACTACGACGGCGTCACCTCGCTCCCGGTGGGCCTGGACGACGTCTCGCGCTTCCCCTACCTCACCGTCGAGCTCCTCCGCCGCGGCTACTCGGACGCGGACGTGGGCAAGATCATCGGCGGCAACCTCCTCCGCGTCATGCGCAGCGCCGAGACCACCGCCGCCCGTCTGCAGCGCGAGCGCCCGGCGTCGTCGGCGCGGATCGACGAGATGGATGGGGGGTTGGTGCGGCGGTAGGGGGCCCTCACCCCCCGGCCCCCTCTCCCGATAACAGGAGAGGGTGCCCCTCTCGTTCTCGGGAGAGGGGGAGAACTGCGTGCGGGTGGAGGGAATCGGGGCGGCGGCGGGCACGGGCAGCCACGTGGGGCTGCCCCTACGAGATTCGGTGCCGGGGGCGGGGGTCTGGTGC